>CAZTVP010000277.1:0-4390 GCA_964616995.1 uncultured Comamonadaceae bacterium | reverse complement strand
AGAATGAACTGGTCTTTTTTACTAAAGGGCTGAGTAGGTTTTGGAACTATTAACGCATCATAAAGATTATCTCTGTAACGCTTAGCAGGATATTTATCTGAAAGTGAATTTATGTTTTCATCCAAGCTTACTCGCTCAGTTAGGTAAAACTCCTCCAAGCTTTTAGTAATGGAAGCTAGCTGAATGTCTAACAGTTCTCCATGCCCTGTGAGTATTCCTACTTTCGGTTTAAAGTCTCTAGTGTACTGTGTAATCTTAGAAATAAGCTCGTATTCTAAATTAGTAATACTAGCATTTACCATATCCTGCCCTGCTCCTGCCTTTCCTCCACTTTTTAGAAAATTTATTGGATAGTCTTCTCCTCCTATGTTAATTAGTGCTCCTGGAAAAAGAACTAAATCTTGTTTCACACCGTTTTTTCGGTATTCTATATTACTAAAGTTAACTCCGTAGTCATAGATTTTCTCCCAGAATTTCCTGTTCTCATTCTCATCTTCACTCACATAAGGATTTACAAATTCATAGTCTATTAAGTCATTCGAGTAGTCTCTGAACTCATCTAACTTCTCTTCTATAGCATTTTCTAGCTTTTTATACTCTGCTGGAATTTCTCCAGTCAAATAAACTTTAAAGAAAATAGGCTCTTGTAATTTTCCAAGCTCATCTATGGTCTGAGGAGTTAAAGAATGGCGTTTTTCCTCTGTTAAATCAAGCTTAAAAAACTTGTACGAAAGCAGAAATGCCAGCACTACTACTATGGCAGCACTCAGTATAAACTTTATGATTTCTGAAGTTCTACTTACCATTTTCTGCTTTTTAAGACTGTTAATGTAGAAAGGGTGAAAATGACTACCAGCGCTAAGAAGTACAGCACATCTCTACTGTCTATAAGTCCTCTGCTTAATGATTTATAATGGTCATTAATTCCTATTCCTTCCACATAGCTTTCCAGCACACCTAATTGAGAAAAGTCACTGATACTTTCCCACCCTATAAACATAAAGAAACACATGACTACAGCTATTAAGAATGCTACTATCTGGTTATCAGATAATGAACTTGAAAACAATCCCATGCTCACATAAGCAGCTGCTAAAAACACAAGGCCTATGTAGCTTCCCATAGTTCCACCTCTATCTACATTTCCAATCGTTTCTCCTAAGTAGTAAACAGAACCATAATATACTAGTGTAGGTAGCAGCGCTATGACCACTAGCGTAACTCCTGCTAGAAATTTAGCACTTACTATTTATAAATCAGAAATGGGTCGAGTCACCAATAGTTCTAAAGTTCTAGTTCTTTTCTCTTCTGCTATCATGCGCATGGTTATGGCAGGAATCAGGAACATAAAAACCCAAGGTGCTATGCTGAATAATCCATCTAGTGAAGCGTAGCCCATTTCCAGCACATTCATATCTCCTGGAAAAATCCATATAAATAGCCCATTCAGTAGCAGGAATACTATGATTACCACATACCCTATTAATGAGTTTAAAAACGAACTTATTTCTTTTCTAAAAAGTGCCCACATAATGTTTATTTCTGTAGCGGTGCAATATTACTATTCCTAACGAAGACTTATCGGTTTTAAAAAGTCAAAATTGCTGAAAACTATCAGGTCAACACTACCTCTTTTCTTGTACTCCAAGCTTCTGGCCGAGCTGAGAATAGTGCCTTAGTATCAGCCCATGTGGCATTAAACAGCTCTGAATGTCTATAGTTATAAAGTGATTCCTCTGAATCCCAATAGCTGTAGGTAAAAAACACCGGTTCATTCTCCATTTTTAACAGTTCTAACCTGGAGCATCCAGAGAAAGAACGAATCTTTTCTTTCTTCTGGTCAAAGAGCTGTCTAAACGTTTCTACATGCTCAGGATGAAATGTCATTTTCACTATTCTAACTATCATTCAAATTCTATTCTTACCGTGTCATTAATTCTCAATCCTAGCAGACTATGTGCTCCTCCTCCCATTCTAGGTGCTCCTTTACTAATGGCTATTTCTAGTAAATCACTCCCACCAAATATGGCTAGAGCTCTACCAGGAGCCACATCAGCATAAGTGGTTTCTATTTTCCGAAGTACTTCTTGGCTTCTCACTAAGTTTATACTGAATGAACGTCCCTTCCCGATATCTCTGAATACTCGCTTAGAAATGTTCGTAATTACATTCTCGTAACCATCTACATAGATGACTTGTCCTCTTATAACGTTAGGCTCTATGAGTGGCTTGTACTGTTCAGCAGCTAATAATTCAGATTTACGCTTTCCTATTACTTCTGGTGTTCCTCCTCTAGCTAGGTGACAAGCGGCAGTTACGAACCTATTGCGCAGCGGAAAGGTCTCAGAATCAAACTCCAACGGAACTTTCAAAGAAAACAAATCATAATCCTTCTTTTCCTGCAGGATAGAAAACACACCATTATCAGAGCCTATGAAGTAATGACCGTCATAGCGCATTACCACATGGTCATGAGCTTCAGTAAGCACATCATTTACAGACACTACATGAATACTTCCCTCTGGAAAATGCTTATAACAACCCCGAAGCACAAATGCTGCTTCATAAATATCAAAGGGTCTTACGGTGTGAGAAACATCCACAATTCTGGCATTTTCAGCACCAGCATAAATAGCACCTTTCACTGAGGCCAAGTAATGGTCTTCCTTACCTAGGTCAGTAATAAGTGTGATTATAGCCATATGAATGTTAGCTTGTGAATTAAGCATTCAAAAATAGCCGTTGAAAACCGCTGAAAATGCTGAATTCTTGGCTTATTTTGCACATTATTTTCTTAACAATAAAAAGTCATATTGCACGAATTAGAAATACTTATTCCGCTGGCTGAACCTACTCTCTTACTGGGAGTTAGAGGAAGTAAACTAAAAGTGATTAAACAGCGTTTTCCAAAATTAAAATTAGTAGCCAGAGGTGATGTCATTAAGGCCTTTGGTGATGAGAAAGACCTGAATCTATTCCAAGATAAAATGGAAGAGATACTCAAGCACATAGAAAAGTACAATCAACTTACAGAAAATGAGCTCGAGCGTATCTTAGGTGAAGGTGAGCTTACAGACAATAACCTCAAGGACAAAGATGATGAAGTACTGGTTTATGGAAACAGTGGAATTCGGGTAAAACCTCGTACGGCTAACCAGCGGTTAATGGTGCAGCAGAGTCAGACGAATGATATGCTATTTGCTGTAGGGCCAGCAGGAACAGGAAAAACGTATACTGCGGTAGCTTTGGCTGTACGTGCATTAAAAAAGAAAGAAGTTAGAAGAATCATACTCACAAGACCTGCGGTAGAAGCAGGTGAAAACTTAGGTTTTCTACCTGGAGATATGAAGGAAAAACTTGACCCGTATATGATGCCGCTATATGATGGACTGAGAGATATGATTCATCATGAGAAACTAGCAGAATACATAGAAAACGGAACTATAGAAATAGCTCCGTTGGCTTTTATGAGAGGTAGAACACTGGATAATGCATTCGTTATTCTAGATGAAGCGCAGAATGCTACAGTTCAGCAGATTAAAATGTTCCTTACCAGAATGGGTAAACATGCTAAGTTCATCATTACAGGAGATGTTTCTCAGATAGATTTACCCAAGCATCAGAAGTCTGGGTTAGTAGCTAGTCTTAACCGATTGAAAAATATAGATGGCATATCTATTATTCGATTGACTACTACAGATGTAATTAGACATAGACTTGTTAAGAAAATCATAAATGCATTTGAGGATGCCGAGTAAACTCTGTTGGATAGTATTGTTCTTTGGAATGGTGTTTACCC
Organism: uncultured Comamonadaceae bacterium; assembly: GCA_964616995.1. Classification (GTDB taxonomy): domain Bacteria; phylum Bacteroidota; class Bacteroidia; order Flavobacteriales_D; family Sanyastnellaceae; genus ASP10-05a. Next base: position 591 of record CAZTVP010000277.1, on the reverse strand, counting down.
ATTGCACCGCGGATATGCCTGAATATTTAATAGGCAAATGGCGTGTAACTGGGTTTAATCATAGTATTTCTGAGTTCAATGAATCCGAGAGAAAAGAGCTGAACAAGAGAGCTCAAAGTACCACTTATGAGTTCAAACCAGACTTTAAAGTGCGCGTTACGAGTGGTTATACGAAGAGCTCGAAAATGGGAACTTGGTACTGGGATAAATACAGAGAAAAATTAGTAATTAATAATAATAGTCTGCTAGAAGATAATGTGGATACGCTCTACATTTCTTTAGAGTCAGATGATGAAATGACTTGGAGACAGTCTTTTAACCGAACAGACACTTCATACATACACTTAAAACGAGTAAATTAATGGGAATCAAGGAAACCAACTTTAATTTCACAGGGCAGCAGAAAGTTTATAATGGTAAAGTGAGAGATGTTTATTTCTTAGAGAATGACCTACTGGTAATGGTAGCTACAGATAGAATTTCAGCTTTTGACCATGTGCTTCCTGAGCCTATTCCGTATAAAGGTCAAGTGCTGAATCAGGTGGCTACTATGTTCTTAAAAGAAACTGAGGATATAGTTCCTAACTGGCT
>CAZTVP010000276.1:0-4407 GCA_964616995.1 uncultured Comamonadaceae bacterium | reverse complement strand
TCTTCCCGAATACGTCTTCCAGAGAAATCTCTTTTCCTACGGCTTCTATGCGGCCTTCGTGGATTAGGATTTGACCTCTTTCTACTTTACCGAGTGAATCACATGTCCATAAGGTGGCGTCTTTTATCAGTAGCGTTTCGCGGTGCAATGTATCTCTGCTTCCATAAGCAGTAAATGGATAAATGAGCAAGTCGTATGGAGAAGCTAATTCCTCAGCCATTTTCTCCTCAGATTCATCATCTTCACTTTTAGAAGAAGTTATCTGCTGTGTGGCTATCCACTCGAATTCTTCACCCGAAGGAGAAACACCTTTACCTTCTAAGATTTTTCCTTCTTTTAGCTCAGTTCCCGTGAGCCTGAAAATTCCTTCCGTATCTTTCAGTTGATAGCTTAAGGTAATGAAAGGTGTATTTCTTTTGAGATTTACTTTAACTCCCAGCGAATCATCTGCATCCATGTTCTTTTCAGAAAGAAGCAGCGTTCCTTTATCCGAATTTCTTAGCCTAAATAAATCTCCATTTATGCTAATGTTATAGTCGCCCGTAAGTTTAGCTTCAGACTTAGGCTTAGAAACTTGGAAGTGCTCACCTTGAACCCAGTTATCAAGTATCTGTGTATCCTTCTCGAAAAGGTCTCCATCTGTAACTATAAAATTGGCATAAAATCCTACGTTCAATTGTCCTAGGATGGAATCTACTCCTAATTGCACCGCGGGAACACTCGTTAATGCGGCCAAAGCATCTTCTTTACTCAGACCATAGTGAACTGCCTTACACACATTCTTTAGAAAAACAGACCTGTCTTTCAGTCCGCTGCTCGTAAAACTGAAGGGAATTTCATTGTCTGCTAGAAAGAAAGGATTATAAGGAGCGAGTTCCCAATGCTTGAGTTCTTCCAGCTCTATGGTATTGGCTAAAAGCGGGTCTGAAACATCAAATGGCTTGGGATAATTAACAGGAATTATTAGGGAGCCATTTGTTTGCTTGATTTCATCTAAACGCTGGTATTCATCACCATTCCCTTTAAACACGTACTGAACTTGAAACTCATCACCCAGTTTATCTGCTCTCAATACATCTAGCATTTCCGCTGTTTCAAAAATCTGAGGAAGCTGCTGAGACTGAATAAACGACTCCAGTGTTAAGTCCGTATCTGCCGCAGCAGGATTCTGTTCATACCAGATGGCATCGTAATAAGTTTGTCTTAATAGAGCTATCACTCCCATTAAAGAATTCGGATATGCCTGCTGAGATTTTCCTTTCTTAAAACTAAGATAAGATGCCGCTTCTGGCACTAAGACATTCCTATTAGCATTTTCACCAAGGCTAACAAGTGTTCCTGCACCTCTGTGAATTCCATCTTGATAATGCGTGGCAACTACTCCTATACCGATGGCTCTCATAGATTTAGCCATCTTTTCATCATGCTTGAACAGAAGACTCGCTTTTCGTTCTGGGTTTAAGGTTTCATTCCATCCGTGAGCACCTTTTTTAGATGATTTGTACTGTGGGCTGCTCGAGCGTTCTTTGGATTGTGCTTTGGGCATTCCATAATCAGAATAGAGGTCTATGAATGAAGGGTAAATGTGTCTTCCTTCTGCATCTATCTCTATGGCATCAGTAGGAATTCCACTTTCGTTCACTGCTGTAATAATGCCATTCTGAAATGAAAGTGAAGCATTTTCTAAAACCGTTTCAGCATTTACATGAAGTGTGGCATTCGTAATTATATATTTCTGATTAAAGTTATCCTTAGCCCCATTCGTAGGAAATGTCTCTTGGGCTTGAAGGCTAAAAAAGAAAAACAGTAGGAAACAGATTCCTAAATACTTTCTCATGTGGTGATTACTTTTGGTTAATTCTGACTGGAAACAAAGATATTTATTCCTTTCACTTCGAGGAGTTCTGTTACCATTCTTTTAGAATTGTTTTTGAGAAGGATAATTTACCTTTGCGCAGCTGAAAAGACTTAATCAGTAATTTAAAAATGAGTGTAGTAATTAAGAATAGAAAAGCCAGTTATCAGTATGAATTCTTAGAAGAATTTACAGCTGGGATAGTTCTGCAGGGCACTGAGATTAAGTCTATCAGGAACTCTCAAGCCAGCATAGCTGAAGCGTACTGCAGAGTAACCGATGGTGAGCTCTTTATTCTAAATATGCACATAGAACCCTATGAAGCGGGGAGTTATAACAATCATGAGATTCGTAGGATACGCAAGCTCCTTTTAAAAAGAAGTGAGATTACAAAGCTCGAAAAGAAAACAAAGGATGTAGGGCTGACCATCATTCCTACTAAACTTTTTATTTCGGAAAATGGTTTTGCTAAGCTGAATATAGCCTTAGCTAAGGGTAAAAAGCTTTATGACAAACGCCAGGATTTAAAGAAGAAAGATGTGAAGAGAGATCTAGATAGAATGGCTAAATAGCTTAGTCCACTATCTTATACTTCTCAGTAAACGTAGTCCAATCCCAAAGGAAATTCTTCATCCACTCATCTAAATTTTTCAAGAAAATAGGATTCGGAGTGTTTAAGTCTTTAAAGTATTCTTCTTGGAAATCGTTTAACTTATACTTGAAGAAAATAGCTTTAGACATAGCGTAAACCGGATTTTTACTTGGGTGGTTCACTCTTCCCATAAAATTCTTATAGCTCTTAATCTTTCGAGCAAAGTCCTCTGGTTTTAGTTCAAAAACACTCGCGAACTTTTCCAGGCTCAATCTTACGATTCTCTTATCGTGTCCACCTTTGAAATGCTTGGCCATTTGACCTAAGTTGGTAGCGGCTATAATCATTAAGAACCTCCCGTAATCTTTCTCTTGTAGATTAGGACTAGAGACAAATTCTGGACAATCGTTAATGAACCCAGCCAGTTCAGGAAAAGCGGTTTCTGCGGTTTCCACGATGCCATTCACAAAGATGTTGGCTACCTGGTTATCTGTAAGTTTTTTCTTTCGTAATAAAGTTAGCATAGACAAATGATGATTGTTGTCGGTTTCAAAATTAGCCTTAGACATGCATGAGCTTTCTAAAAATCCCGACCTTCTGTCCACAAAGTTTTCAACGCTTCACATGAAGCGACTCTCCACATATTTTACAGAAGTCTGCGTCATCATCATGCTGCTTGTAATTGCAGTTTTGACAGACCTGGGTGTTTGTCCTTTGTCTTGGAGGAGTTGGAGTACTGTTAGCTCCTGCACTATCCTTTTTAGCCTGTGCGGCCATTTCAGATGTGACTATTCCTGTAGGCACCGCTATGATAGCGTAACCTATGAGCATAATCATACTGGCAAGGAACTGACCGAGCTCGGTTCGTGGCGAAATATCTCCGTAACCTACCGTAGTAAGTGTTACTATGGCCCAATAAATACTCCGAGGAATACTGTCAAATCCAGAAGATTCATCTTCTATGATGTACATCAGCGTTCCCATGATAACTACTACCATAAGCACAGCCAATAGGAATACCAATATCTTAGACCTACTGGCTTTTAAAGACTTTGTAAGAAACCTAGCTTCTTTTAAGAATCCTATGAGTTTAAGTACTCTGAACACTCGCATAAGACGGAGAATTCTTATGGCTGCGAACCCAGAGCTTCCTGCTCTTACAAAAAGCCCTAGGTAAGAAGGAATAATAGAAAGCAAATCCACTATCCCGAAGAAACTCAACATATAGCTTAGCGGTTTCTTAACCGTTACTATTCTGGCTATGTATTCTAAGCTGAAAAGAATAGTGAATATCCATTCTATGGTGTAAAGTATGCCTCCGTACTTATCATTTATACTGGAAACACTTTCTAGCATTACTACCACCACACTGGCTACTATTAACCAGAGCAGAACTACATCAAATCTCTTTCCAGCTGGGGTGTCTGCTTCATAGATAATCTCATGAAGCCTTACTCTCCATCCTTCATCTTCAATAGACTCTCTATAGTTTAAAGCCATGTTAATACTTAGCTGTAGATTTCCTCTATGAGGTCACTGTATTTGTGAAGAATAGGCTTTCTCTTTAACTTCATGGTAGGTGTTAATTCTCCTCCGTCTATTGAAAACTCCTTTTCTAAAAGCTTGATTTTCTTCACCTTTTCCCATTTAGCAAATTCTGTGTTCAATTCCTCTACATCTCTCCACACTCTGTCTTGAACTTGCTTGTTAGCCAATACCTCTTTATTAGAAGTGGCGTTAATTTTATGTCTTCTGCACCATTCTCTAAGCGCGTCCATGTTAGGAACTATAAGTGCTGCAGGGAACTTTCTATTTTCTCCTATAACCATTATTTGGTCTATGAACCTAGATGCCTTCATGGCATTTTCTATGAGCTGTGGAGCTACATATTTACCGCCAGAAGTTTTAAATAGTTCTTTTTTACGGTCAGTGATACGTAAAAAACCTTCACTATCCAATT
>CAZTVP010000275.1:0-4419 GCA_964616995.1 uncultured Comamonadaceae bacterium | reverse complement strand
CATCTCCTGAGGGTTCATAACCATTTATTTCTATAAACTCACACAGCGAATCCGGAATATGAAGAACAGTTTTTTCTGTAAACCCAAAATCAGAGAATACAGAATCCAATAAGTAATTCTTCCTTTTGGTGAAGTACTTATCATAACCTCTTAGGACGTTCTTAAACGAGCGCTTAAAACTAGATTTCTTCACCTTGCTCCAGCGCACAGTATCTAGCGCAAATTCTGATTCCACCAAACTCTCGTAAGCTCTTAAATCCTGCTGTACCCCTTTTACAGAGTAACCGAAGTTCATTAACTCGAGCATTCTAGAGAAGAACCGTTCTTTGAATTTCTCACTTCTCAGTGCTGCTCCTATTACATTTATTCCTTTGGCTTCGGGGTTTTTAAGGTACTTTTCTACCAGTTTATCCGTCTCTGGCTTAGCCATGCAGATGTCATAATCAAAACTGATAAAATTCCAAACGTTATCCGCATTGGCATCTTTCCACAGCCGATTATTGTACGTATCTACTCTTCTTAAAATGATTTCCTGAGTCCAAAAATCTATCAGTGATTCCACGTTAAAATTCTCTTCAATAATGGTATACACTTCTTCACCTGAAGTAGCTTCACTTAGGTGTCTGAGCATCTCTTTGTAAGAAGAAATATCACCTTTTTCTAGTTTGGCTTGAGCATCATTGGCCGTAAGCATATCAGTGGGCAGCGCACCTTTGTGATTCTTGACATACTTGTCATTCTTACGCTCCATGATGTTATAAATCCCCCAGTAAAAGCCATTGATATAAAGGGCCGCAGGATGATATTCCTGCATCATCATTTGACTATTCATACGGGCGTTTACATCATTCACTAGCTCGTTTCTATACTTAGACATGGAGTTATGACTCGCTCGGGCTATGAAACCATCTATTCGTTTAGCTTCGGTAGAATTAAAAAAGTAATTAGGCATGTCTCCTCCAGCACCTTTAATAGTGAGGGATTTCTTCGGTTTCGACCTACTGGCATTACCGAAAACTTTAAAATTCACCTCCTCATGAACCGCTTCTCCATCTCTTATATACTCTAACTTTCCTTGTCTAATCCATTCATCACCCCTGTAGTTATAATTCGGCTTTATGAAAATTCCTTTCTTCTCGTCCCAGATATTTTGTGGAGCGGTAGAGAGTGAAAGTATAGGTAACGAATGTGCCTCATAATCCACATATGACCTCATATTCTCCCCCGCTTCCAGTGTATTTTCACCTTGTAAATACACCTGAATGGTTCCCAACGAATCCAGCATAAACGCACCGTTATACTTCTGAGGCTGTGCTTGTTGCAGATCTTTTCCTAGCTGCGCAAAGTAAATTTCATCTTCACTCGTACTACTCAACGAAACTGAAATGCCCTCAGCAGTTTTCTCGAAGGAGATTTTCACATCTGAACTCAAATGCGTTTTCATTCCTTCAGCGGAAGAAGCACTTCCAGGAGTAGGATTTTCACAATACAACCAATTGCCGTCCAGCTCTGCATACGAAACATCCTTTACCTGCTCCTTAAACTTAACTTTATGCACTACCTCTCCACTTTCATGAGAAAGATATACCTCATCTCCAGCTCGTTTTAGCTTAAAATTTATAGTAGAAATACCAGACGTTTCCGCGGTGCAATAGACTTTATACTCACCTGCCAAAATACTCCCCAAAAGTGGACTTTTCTTTAGTTTTCCTTTGGCATCAGAAAGGAAATAATCAGATAAATCTATGGTCTCCGAAGTAGGATTATGGATTTCTACCCAATCAGTAGCGCTGCATACATCATCCGTATTATCTGAACTGGCCATCACCTCTGTTATGCGCAGCTGCTGAACAGGCTTAGCCGAAGAGCAGAACAGCACTAAACTACCGAATGCCAGTAAAGTAAGTATGTACACAAAACGTCTCATGCAGTTCAAGAATACGAAAATGAGGGGAATAGGTTAGATTAATCTATATGTATATTCGAAGAACGTGTTTCATGAATTAAGTATTCGAAATCCTTTTTCTTTCTGAAGTCAAAATTTGTTCAGCCCATGAGATTTTATCCGAAAAATCCTCTGATTCAAATTCAAGGTAACTACTCTGAATTTTATTTAAAACCTCTTCCGAAAGCATCCAATCAATTAACTCTTGTGCGTTTTCTTTTTTATCGTTAAATCCACTTATTTTCCTCCTCTGAAAAAGTGCTTCTTGTTCTTCAATAATGTATGTTGACAGATGTTTCATGGCAGCTTTTGATTCTGTTTCAGACCAAATTTTAAGTATTTCCGTGAATTCAGGATAATAATTAGCAATGCTTGAAAAATAATCTTTGAACTCAACTTCAGCTTTTTCACTGTTATCATTTAGAATATTAATCCAAAGAGACAACATGAACTCTAAAATTGAATTTCTCTCCTCTTCAACCCAGTATTGCCATTCAGCAATGCTGAGTTTATCAAATGCAATCCAAACCTCATAGGGAGTTCGTAACTCTGCTGTTAACTCGAATATTCTTGGAAGAAAATGTTTGTAATCATTCACACTTCCCCAAGTTGTAATTGCTTTTCCTGTGAAACGTGATAATGATTTTTGATTGAGTTCACGTAAAGGCCCAGATAGAATTTCGTTATTCCAATCTTCCAAGTCTTCATACAATGGACTTCCATTCATATCTTCTGCATTGTATTCTCCAAATACTTCGTAAAGTTTTTCAATACTATGTTCAAGTCTCTTTATCATTTAATGGAAATACCTGCACGATTCACAAAAGTGAATTTATTCATGAGGAAATTCACATCTCCTTAATCAACGTAGCGTAAAGCTCAGTCAACTTGAGTTCTGCTTTTCCTGCTGTGGCTATGATGTCATTTATATCCACAGGCTTTAGATTATCTGGGTCGCACTCATCCGTAAGTACGCTTATAGCCGTACAAGGAATTCCCATGTGATTACATGCTATTACTTCTGGCACTGTGCTCATTCCTACCGCATCTGCTCCTATGATCTGAAGCATTCTGTATTCAGCTCTGGTTTCTAAATTCGGGCCTTGAACAGAGGCGTAAACTCCCTCGTGTAGCGTAATTTCTTTTTGCGCAGCTATGTTCTTTAATCTTAGGTTTAACTCTTTATCATAAGGCGCACTCATATCTGGGAATCGGCTTCCAAGTTCATCAAGGTTTGGCCCTCTAAGCGGATTTTCTGGCTGTAGATTAATATGGTCATCTATGAGCATGAGGTCGCCCTTTTTCATGTTCTTATTTACGGTTCCTGCTGCATTGCTCATGAGTACTTTCTGCACACCTAGCATTTTCATGACACGAATAGGGAAAACCACTTGCTCTATGCTGTGGCCTTCATAATAATGATATCTTCCCTGCATGGCTAAGACTTGCTTGCCAGCTATTTTTCCAAAAATCAGCTTCCCAAAGTGAAACTCCACCGTGGCTATGGGAAAATTAGGGATGGCATTATAACTGAGTTCTATTTCTACTTCTATTTCGGTTACTAAATTTCCTAATCCTGTACCTAGCACTATTCCTATTTCAGGAGCAGTAATTCCTCTTGACTGAAGGAAGGCGGTGGTTTCTTTTAATTCTGAATACATATTCTAGTTTTACTGATTGTCATTAATGAGCCACTGGTGTTTTTCTAAATCTGACTCGTGGTCTATGTCTGATAGCTCTTCTAAATAGCCTATGCTTAGGTGATTTTCTTCTGCTATTTCTTTGGTCATTTCTAACACATGCTCTGTACTCCATGGAATCCCTGAAAGGATTTCAGGATGGTTTTCATTCATGCCTATCAGGTAATAACCTCCATCCTTGGCTGGGCCTATGACTATGTCATGCAGCTTCAGCATCCCGAATGCTCTTTCTATATGCCCAAGGGTAAGTTCAGCACTGTCAGTTCCTATCATAACCACTCGTTCAGCTCCTTTTTTGAACTCCTGCTGAAAAGAATACGTCATTTTTTGGCCGAGGTCATCTCCTTTTTGCACAGCTGAATTAAAATCATAGGTGTTTAACTCTTTATTAGGAGTTCCAGCCCAGTGAATGGTGGTATCCCATAAAGAACAGTTGGCTTCTCTAAAAGTGTAATTGAGTAATTTAGTGTAAATGGCTAATGCTGAGTCATCTCCAAGCGTTTTAGCCAATCGAGTTTTTACTTTTCCCTTCTCAGGTGATTTAGCCATGATGGCTAAAACATGATTTTCCATGTGTTAATATACCTTTTCACCACGGGTGAGCCACTGACTCCATTTCTTATTATAGGTATGTACTTTTTCAGTTTCGTTTCCTTCAGCATCTACTACTTGGTTTCCTTCGTTTTTCCATTGGAAGATTCCACCGTAGAGATTCTGAACATTTGAAAAGCCCATTTTCTGGAGTTTTTCACCTATGCGTTCACTTCGGTAACC
>CAZTVP010000274.1:0-4422 GCA_964616995.1 uncultured Comamonadaceae bacterium | reverse complement strand
TTAGAAAGGATTTTTTTAAGGTCTTTCATGGATGCTAAAAGTAACTCATTAAAACAAAAAAACTTACTGCTCTAGGAACAGTAAGCTCTGAAGAAAATATCTCCCCGACTTGCTATTATTGCTCAACTTTCTCTTCTTCCAGGATGGAAGAAATATCTGGTCTGAAATACAAATCACTCTTCATCACTTTGCCATCTTCACGGTAAATCGGATTTCCATTTTCGTCTAACTTGGACATATTACTACGCTGAATTTCTTGAAAAACCTCTTCTATTTTATGCTGTAAACCATGTCTCAGAATGGTTCCACATAAAATGTAAAGCTGGTCTCCAAGCGCATCAGCTACTTCTACTAAATCTCCATTTTGCGCAGCTTCTAAATACTCTTCGTTCTCCTCCTTCATCAGGTTAAACCTCAGCTCTTTTTCCGCTTCAGAAATGTTTACCGTAGGCTCATAGTTATTCCCGATTTTAAATGCATCATGAAACTTTTCTACACTTCCTATTATTTCTTTAAAATCCACTTTTCCGTTCTTTGCGGTGCAATGTAACCCGAGCTTCCACTTCCAATCTGTTTCTTTCTCCTGAAGTTTTTCACCTCCGCTTGAATGTTATCCACCTAAACCATAGGGCTTAACATGATTTAACAGCCAATTTCATAGCTGTCACACAGCTTTTTTAAGTCTGCTATTAATTTTACTTTCTGTTAGTTACGCGTAGAAAAAGCATAGTGCAAATGGAAGAACAAAATTCAAATCAAACCGCTGAAAATCAAACATTAGATATTCAAGCGCTCAATCATGAAATAGCGCTTAAAAGTGCGTTTGTAGATGTGATGAGAGCTGAAATCGGGAAAGCCATCATCGGTCAGGGAGATATGGTAGATAAACTACTCATCGGACTCTTGAGTGATGGTCACATTTTACTCGAAGGAGTTCCAGGATTGGCTAAAACATTAGCCATCAACTCTCTTTCTAAAACAGTAAATGGAGATTTCAATAGAATACAGTTCACACCTGACTTGCTTCCTTCTGATGTAACAGGAACTCTGATTTACAGTCAGAAAACAGGCGACTTTTCAGTAAAGAAAGGGCCCATATTCGCTAATTTCATTTTAGCAGATGAGATTAATCGTGCTCCAGCTAAGGTGCAGTCTGCACTGCTCGAAGCCATGGCTGAAAAGCAAGTAACTATAGGAAACGAGACCTACAAGCTTCCCAAACCATTTTTAGTTTTAGCTACTCAAAATCCTGTGGAGCAAGAAGGAACTTACACACTTCCTGAGGCGCAGAGCGACAGGTTCATGCTTAAACTCGTATTGGATTATCCTTCATTAGAAGAAGAAAGAGAAATCATTCGATTGAATCTAAATGCTAAGAAATATCCAAGTCCTTCTCAAGTAGTTACCACAGAAGAAATAGAGAAAGCCAGAGAGTTGGTGAAAACCATTTATATGGATGAAAAAATCGAGCAGTATATTTTGGATATCATCTTTGCAACGCGTAATCCAGATAAATATGGACTCGGTCACCTACAAAACCTTATCAGATTCGGTGGTTCTCCTCGAGCTAGTATCTCTCTAGCTAAAGCTTCTAAGTCTTATGCGTTTTTAAACCATAGAGGATATGTAATTCCTGAAGATGTTAGAGCTATCTGCTATGATGTACTAAGACACAGAATAGGACTTACGTATGAAGCTGAGGCAGAGGATATCAATCAGGAACAAATCATTACTGAGATTTTAAATAGAGTAGAAATCCCTTAATCCTTTTCTGGATGGACACGGCCGAATTACTGAAGAAGATACGGGTGATTGAAATCAAGACTAGGCAGATTTCTTCTCAGCTTTTTAGCGGAAGTTATCATTCTAAGTTCAAGGGAAGAGGTATGTCTTTTAGAGAGAACAGAGAATATACCATGGGGGATGATATCCGCAGTATCAACTGGAATGTGACCGCTAAAATGAACACGCCTTATACTAAGGTATTTGAGGAAGAGCGTGAACTAAGTGCATTGTTATTAGTAGATGTAAGTGCTAGTACTTATACAGGAAGTGGACTACAGTCTAAGAAAAATCTTATTACAGAAATAAGCGCTGTTTTGGCCATGAGCGCTATCCAAAACAAGGATAAGGTAGGAGTACTTTTTTTCTCAGATAAACCCGAGAAGTTCATTCCACCCGGAACTGGAAAGTCTCATGTCCTTAAAATCATTAGAGAATTACTTCAGTTCCAGCCAGTGGCCAAGCAAACGAACATAGATGCTGCTCTTTCTTACGCTGGTAGAATGGTGAAAAAGAGAAGCATATTTTTCCTCATCTCAGATTTTAAGGCGAAAGGTTATGAGTCTAGTTTAAGCAGAATTAACCTTAGGCATAACCTCACAGCCATTCAAATAAAAGACAAAAGGGAAGAATCCATCTCTGATGTGGGTATGGTTAAATTCACTGACCCAGAAACTGGAAAAGAAAAGTGGGTGAATACTTCTCTTAAAAAGACCAGAAAGAAACTGGAGCTTCTAGACCGAAATTTCCAAGAGCAGACCAATACGCTACTTAAAAAATCAGGAGTGAAGTCTATTTGTCTTTATACGAATCAGCCCTATCATAAATCACTCATAAAGCTATTCGAAAGGGTATGAGAAAAGTGTGGATGTCTGTCATACTGCTGTTTCTATCAGCATCTATTTTGGATGCTCAAATAGTGCTAAACACTTTTCTAAAGCATGATTCTATTCTGGTGGGACAGCCAAACACCATCACGTTTCAGTTGACTGGTGCAGAAGAGTTGAGCGCTGAAGATATCAAGTGGAAAATACCTGCAGACAGCATAGCTTCAGGTTTAGAAATTATTAATTCTACCGTAGCTACTGATTACAACGGAAAAAAAGGAATAGCTAAAAGCATAAAATTCAGAGGAGAAAAAACGGGCTTCTACCCTATTCCACCCATTCAAGTTAGAATTAACGACCTCACCTATGAATCCGAAGCCAAATTAGTAGCAGTACTGAGCACACTGGCTAATCCACTCCAAGAAGAAATCAGAGATTTAAAGGAAGGAGAAGAAATCAGATATACCTTCTTAGACTGGCTCATGGACTATGGTTATATCATAGTTCTCCTATTACTGCTTGTTGTTTTAATTGTATTCCTTGTGAAGCAGTTTAATCCAAAACCTAAAGTGGAAAAAGAAGTTGCACCCGTACCAGAAGTACCACAAAAGTCTGCACTAGAAATAGCACAGGAAAAGATAAAATCACTCCGAGCTAATGAGTCTTGGAAAACAAATACTACTAAAGAATATTACGCTGAACTGAGCTACATTCTGAGAGAATTTATAGAAGGTGAACACGAGATAAACGCACTGGAACTCTCAACTACAGAAATTATTCGTGAATTAAAATCTACAGGTTTTTCTAGGGAAATACTAAATGGTTCTACTCGGCTTCTGAACTTGACAGACTTAGTGAAATTTGCGAAGCAAAAACCTTCCAATGAAGAAAGCACGGCTATTCTAGACGAACTGGAAAAGAACATCTTAGACATTCACCAAAAAAGACAAAGCTAACCATGAGTAAACAACTCATATATCAGCTTATTCTGGTCTTGGTTGTGCTCTTGACTACTCTGGTGATAGGAAATATGTATGAATTTCTTTCGCCTTGGTGGTTGATAGGATTAATTCTAATTCCTGCGTTTCTTTTTTGGTGGACAACATATCAACCGGAGCAAGAGGGAACTCTAGCAAGTAGTGCCGAATTAGTTACACATTCGCCTAGACAAGCGTTCTTCACACCACGGAATATCTATTTCACTCTTCTAAGTATTGGGCTTTACTGCATGATTATCAGTTTAGCTCGGCCTCAGGAAGAAATGGTTCCTAAGGACATTTCTAAAGAAGGGATAGACATAGTTATAGCACTGGATGTGAGTTTGAGTATGCTAGCTAAGGATTTTGAGCCTGATAGATTGGAAGCAGCTAAGCGTGTGGCAAAGGAATTCGTTACCTCTAGAGAAAATGACCGAATAGGAATAGTAGTTTATGCCGCAGAAAGTTTCCCGAAAGTTCCGCTGACCAGCGATAATCAAATGGTGACCAATGCCATAGATGGAATTAAATACGGAGAACTTATAGATGGCACAGCCATTGGGATGGGACTAGCATCTTCCGTAAACAGACTGAAGGAAAGTAATGCCAAGAGCAAAGCTGTTATTCTGCTCTCAGATGGAGAGAATAACCGAGGAGAAATCTCACCTGAGGTGGCCATGGAACTAGCCAAAGCTTATGGAGTGAGAGTTTACACCATAGGAGTCGGAAGTGAAGGGACAGCCCTTTCTCCAGGAGTAGATATGTTCGGAAATATTCGGTATCAGGAACAGCGCGTAAATATAGATGTTCAAACCCTTTACAATATAGCAGAATAC
>CAZTVP010000273.1:0-4422 GCA_964616995.1 uncultured Comamonadaceae bacterium | reverse complement strand
TTGGAAAACGTTATTAAAAGCAAATGAAGTTTTTAACTACTTTAGAGGAGATTATGTAGGTAAGTCTAGTCCTGTTCATTTGTTCTGGGGAGCTTTTGACCTAGCAGTTACTAGGTTTTCTGGCAATGATGCTCCGCTACACTCTGGTGGAATGCCTAATATGCCACTTGAAGTAATGCAGGAAGCTTATTCTAAAGAAGTGAGTAGCGCAGGTTTTTGGTTTGGCAGTAAGGACTTTCCACATCCTGTATTTTATGCTTATGCATACCCTTCAGACGGTAAGTTTAAAGACCAACGTGTAGCTCCTAAAGAGGCTTTTTGGAGTGAGGATTTAGGGGAGTTTATGTTAAAGTATGATGACCTTTTGGCTTATGATAACCCAGACCAAGAGCTAATGAGATTCTTAAATACCACCTATGAAGCTGCTGCTAATACCTCAAACTGGGAACGGAAATCCTTAGAAAAAGGTTAGGGATGAAAGTTATGGTTGTATGGTTTTATTTCTTCAACTCATAAACCACGCAAGCTACACCATTGAATTTCCTTTCTTCTAAGAACTGGAAGCCTAGTCTTTGGTAAAAACGTTGGGCTTTGGTATTGGATTTTAGAGGATCTATGAGGATGCCATCTACTTCTGGATGATTAAAGCAGCGTTCTATGGCAATTTCCATCATTTTAGTACCGTAGCCTTTGTTCAGGTTGTATTCTTCTCCTATCCAAATATCTATGGCTCTTTTAGTGGGTGCTACTTCTCCCCAGTAGTGTGTTTCTTCTAAGTGTGGGTCTATGATTTGGATGAACCCTATAGGCTCACCATTCAGCTCAGCCATAAGTTGTTCTCTCCACTCTGGAGTTCTAGCCAGTTCTATTCCCCAGTTCCAGTCATCATCTGGGTCACTGTCTATGACATGCTGTTTGGTATCCCAGTACTTGAGGATTTCTAAGTCTTTTATGGTGGCTGGGCGGAGGGTCATTGAACAAATGAAATATCCTCTGCATCCCGTAAAACGATGAATATTGAAATCCCTTTTTCTATCGCTATATAATAATTAGATGACTCATTCATAAGTAGACTTTTTCCAAGTGTTTTCAATTCAACCTAAAATTAACAGGAAGTCTATACCGCACATTCACAGGTTTTCCATCTTGCCTACCAGGAATAAAGGGAGGTAACCTTTTGACCACACGCACCGCTTCACTGTCTAGGGCTGGGTGTTTACTTCTTACCACATCTACATCCATCACTTTTCCTGAGCGGTTGATGGTGAATTCTACGTACACTATTCCTTGTATAGAATTCTCCAGTGCTATGACTGGATACTCCACGTGAGTACTCATGAATCTCAGTATTTTTTGAGTTGTGCACTGCTCACTTTCATTCTTGGGTAATTCTTCACATCCTTTGTACAAGGGCATCTGTTCTACTACATAAAACGTGGTAGTTTCTTCATTAGCGTTTCCTTTAGTTGCTTGTTCATCTGTGTTTTGTTCTTGAGCATTTAGGAAGGTATGGAAGAACAGAAAGCTGAAAGCCAGAAAGAAGTATTTCATGCGTATTCTTTTCTGCCAAGTTACACATTAAGCTTTTAATCATACACCGCCTGCTGTGCTACTTCTTTATTTATATCTAAGTCCTTTTGTACGCTGTCTAACTTCATTTGTATAGTAGTGAGAGGTACTTTGCCAAGTGGAAGCCTTAGAGAAGGACTGTCTGAATTCACTAAATCTATAATGGCTTCAGCTGCTTTTATAGGATGACCTTCTTGTTTTCCATCTACTCCTTTTAGCTTGGTGCGGAAAGCTCCAGCGGTGTCATTGTAATCTTCTATAACGACTGTGGCTTCTCCTAATCCACCACCTGCAAAACTGGTTCTAAACGGCCCGGGTTCTACGATGGATACTTTTATTCCCAGTGGAGCTACTTCCTGAGCTAGCGCTTCACTAAATCCTTCTAGGGCAAATTTACTGGCATTGTAAATCCCAAAACCCGCGAATGCTTTGATACCTCCGTGTGAAGAGATTTGAATGATGTTTCCCTTTTGGGCAGCACGCATAGCAGGTAATACGGCCTGAGTAAGTTTTAATGTGCCGAAGAAATTAGCTTCAAACACCCTTCTAGTTTCGGCTATAGATGTTTCTTCTATGGCTCCTATAAACCCTACACCTGCATTATTCACCAGTACGTCTATCTTTCTGTATTCAGATAGAACGGAGCTCACCACATCCTCTATTTTATCTAAATCTGTGATATCAAGCACAACTGCCTTAGCTCTGCCTTCATAGACTGAATTAAACTTCTCTAACTGTTCTGGTTTTCTGAATGTACCTATAACGAAGTCTCCTGTGCTAATGACTGTCTCCGCCATGGCTTTACCTAAACCGCTAGAAATACCCGTAATGAACCAAATTCTCTTTTCCATAACTAATTACCTTTTATAATTTAAGCACAAATGAAAACCACTTAGCACCCAAAAAAAATGAACTAGTTCAAGAGGAGGAGGAAAGTCGCTTGCGGATTTTACTCAGGAACTCGGCAGACATGCCTAGGTAGGAAGCAAGTGCATACTGCGGCACGCGCTCCACTATGGATGGATATAAGCTATTGAATTCTAAAAATCGTTCTTCTGCGGACATGCCTAAGTTGGTGAGTACTCTTTTCTGTGAATAGGCAAATGCTTTCTGAGCTACGAGCCTAAAAAATCTCTCAAACACAGGATAAGCGGTGCAAAGAGACTCTACATCTTCATATCCTATTTGTTGGATAACCGTGTCTTCTATGGCCTCTACATAAAGGGAGGCAGGACTCTGGTGTATGTAGCTGTTAAAATCACTTATAAACCAGTCTTCTACGGCAAATTGAATGGTGTGCTCTACGCCTTCATCTGTTAAGAAGTAGCTGCGCAATGCTCCTTTAACCACATACGTTTGGAACTTGCAGACCTGCCCGGGTTGAACGATTAACTCTCTTTTCTTAACCGTTACCGTTTTTACTATGGAAGTAAACTGAGATTCTTCTTCTTCGTTAAGGGTGACATATCTATTGATATTGTGAAGTATGTGCTGATAGTTGTTCAAAAGCTATGAGACTTGAAGAGGTATGAACGCAAAAGTAAAGTCTTACCTCTTCCGAACATATCTATCCTGCACGATTTGATTCAAATGCACCTTAGACTCCACATGATTAAACTCTAAGCGCTCATTTAACTCGCCAAATAGTGAAAATCCACCTCCTAACACCACAGGAATGGTAGTGAGAATCATTTCATGTATCTGGTCTTTTTCTAAGAAATTTTGAATGGTTCTTCCTCCATCTATGTATAAATTGTAGAAGCCTAATTCATGAATAGACTGCAGTACTTGAGTCACATCTCCACTGAGTAGAAATACCTTTTCTTTCAAGTCTTTAGGGATGGATTTTAACGTGTGACTTAGCACAAAAACAGGCTTTTCATAAGGCCATTCGATTCCAAATCCAAGCACTGTTTCAAAGGTGGTTCTGCCCATTACTATGGCATCTATTTCTTCTATCAGCTTGGTATAGCCCATGTCTATCTGGTCAGGATTAGGTACGAGTTCTAACCAATCTATCTTCCCATTTTTATCGGCTATGAAACCGTCTATACTTTTGGCTATGAATACGATGTTTTTGTGTTTCATTTTAATGAGTTTGTCGATGGACGTTACTTTTTGCTTCTCCAAAAAGTAACCAAAAAGGAGCCAACAAAAAACAAATTTCTTTCCTTAGTCATCCTATTGTTGAGTTTGAGGTTTGCATGTTTTTTTAGAGTGAATAGACGCTTAGTCGCCAAAGCATTTTGCGTTAAAAAATTTCGCGCTTTTTGTTGTCATCAGCCGCACATCGTTAAAACCAGGAAAGGCATAAAGCAAGTTGTTTGAAGTCAGAATTGTCAAAATTACACCTAGTTCAATATTCATAGCTAAATCGTTCTGAATTATTGCGCTGATGTTAGCAGGTTAAGGGGTTAAGAGTGTTTAATAATACTTTACTTTCACAGCTGAAACCTATCTACCTCTCTCACCTCACCTAGAGTCATAGCTGCTAAAACCTCTCCCGCCACTCTCACTCTGATAAGCCTCAGCGTGGCAAATCCCACTGCTGCGGTCATTTTTCTTATCTGCCTGAACTTGCCTTCGGTTACGGTTATGCTGACCCAACTAGTAGGGCCGTGGTGTTCTCCTCTTATTCTGAAAGGAGCTAGGTGTAAACTTGGTGGGAGTTGAGAAAGCAGCTCAGCTTCACACGGCTGAGTAACGTACTTTTTCCCTTCGAAGCCTATTTCTACACCTTGTTTTAGCCGTGCAATAGCTTCTTGTGTTATCTCACCATCCAGCTGGGCATAGTACTCTTTCTCATACTTTCTGCTACGGACTAACTCGCTGAGTTTACCATCTGTGGTGAGT
>CAZTVP010000272.1:0-4426 GCA_964616995.1 uncultured Comamonadaceae bacterium | reverse complement strand
GCTATTTCTAGGTTATCATCTTCTATGTCATCATCTAGAAGTATAGTTCTGTTTCTCCATATTTCTAAATCTCCTTTCTCCACATTGATGATAAAATCAAAGTTTTCATCACTTCCGTATTCCTTAATAATCATTCCTCTGAATACATCTTCCAGAATACTCATCATGGTTTCTCTATCTATATTCTTCAGGTCTTTAAACTCCGAGAACGATTCTATAAGATTTACACCATTCATTTTATTTCTTATCGTTTAAATGATATTACAACTTTAGTTTCTAAAATATTTTCAAAGTCAAAACTGTAGGTTTTATCTACCCACTGCTTGCTTTTTCTTCCTTCTATTCTTTCCTTGACTCTGTCTGAAAGTTCTATTCCTGTTTCAGTCACTTGTTCAAGTAAGCCTTCGGTTTTTTTTCCTTCAAGCGTTTTAACAGTTACTCTTCTTCCTATGTTCTTTACATACTGCTTGTGCACCTTAAATGGTTCAGACAAGCCCGGAGAACTCACACTCAGTTCGAAATCTTCTTTTTCTCTATCTAAGTTATGCTCCACCCCTCTGCTTACTAGCATACAGTCTTCTATGGAAGTATCTTTCTCGTTATCAATGAGTACTTGGATTAAGTTCCCAGGTTTCACTTCACAAGAAATGAGAAAAATAGTGGTGTCTTTAATGGACTCTGCTATTAGATTTTCTACCTCTTTAACTGTTATCATCTGCTAATAAAAAAGAGGGGTGTGTACCCCTCCTTTCCGTTCCTGCTTTATTTCTGGGTACAAATATACGTAACTCTTTGGAAGTAAAAATCTCGGATTATATCTTCTTACCGTTTTGGATTTTTACCTCTTCGGCTCTTCCATTTTTATACATTATTTCCTGCTCTACTTTTCCTGTTCTTTCATTGTACTTGATGTACTGCCCGTTTCTTTTTCCGTTTTCATATTCAGCAGTTTCCAGCACTTTTCCGCTACGAGTATAAGTAATGGTTTCTCCATGGAGCTTAGCGTTTTTGTACTCTGTAGAGCGCATCATAGAACCGTTAGGAAAGTAGTACTGCCACTTACCATCTGGAACTCCTTCATTGTAACTGCCTATTTCTACCGTTATTCCGCTTGGCTCACATCTGGTATATTCTCCGTGCCTCATGCTCACCGCCATGGGTTCTGGGTCATTATAAGGAGGCAGGTCTATTTCTTCTTTTTTCTTTTTAGGTTCTATGAGTTTAAAATTGACTTTCTCATTCAGTTTTCCATTTGGGTAATAGTACTGCCACTCTCCTATTCTGAGGTCATTTTTCCATTCTCCGGTGTACTGAGTAACTCCGTTTTCATACCATCCAGTCCATTTTCCTGCTAGTTTTCCTTGGCTAAATGACCCTTCACTAGACTTATTTGTATTTGAGTGCCAGCTTGTCCATAGCCCAGTTTCTAAATCGTTTTTAAAGCTTCCGCGTTGCAATGGGTTTCCGTTTTCATACCAATACTCCCATGGCCCTTCTCTTTTATCTTCTCTGAATTCTCCCGTTTTATACTTACTTCCATCTTCATAGAAATACTGCCACACCCCATTCATTTTACCATTCTGATAATCTCCTTTATGATGCACTTGGCCATTAGCAAACCAGTAAATCCAACCGCCATGTTCTTTTCCCTCCTGAAAAGTTCCTTCCATGTCTTTTACACCTTCAGATACATACCAAGTCCAATCTCCTACACGAAGTCCATTTTCATATTCACCCTGAATCAAAATTTCTCCTCTTGAACCTAACTTTTCATAGACTCCATTTTCCTTGTCGTCTTGCCAAGTGATTTTTTCTCTTAATTTTCCTGATGGATAGTAATAGAGCCAATCTCCAGATTTCAATCCGTCTTTATAAGAGCCAGAAATTACCTTTACTCCCAGCGTGTTGAATTTTTCGTATGAACCATTTTCGATTCCATCTTGGTACTGAATCTTTTCCTGAATCCCTCCTTCTGGGTGGTAGTTTACATAGATTCCTTTGCCATTATTGACTGCATACTGTGAATCTAGTCTTCGGTCATTGAAATTTTTAGTTAGGATTCTATCTCCTGTGTATTCTTCTTCAAGTTGTAAGTTTCCATCAGCGTAGAAGTATTTCCATGTTCCCGATTTTCTATTATCGGTGTAAAATCCCTCAGATGCGAGTTCACCATTTTCATGATAAGAGTGATACACACTATCTAGCTTGTTCTCTTTGTAGAACTGCTCGAAAGAGAGTTTACCGTTTTGGTGGAAACCATTGCACCGCCCTGCTAACTTACCTAGGTAATAATTTACTTCTTCCTTTACTTGACCCTCCGGATAATAAGTTTTCCACTCACCGTGTTCTAGCCCACGAATGAATTGACCCTCTGTCTTTAACTGAGTTTCTTTGGAATCATAATAATCCTTGAACTTCTGTTCCTGACCAAAGGCCAAAAAAACAGTCAGAACTGCACACGTACTCAACAAGCCTTTTAACTTCATACCTCGCATTTAGAGAATAAGGACGAAGTTAACGCTTAGATTATTTCGTACCCATAGGATTAATTGGCTTTATCAAACGTGTCTTTTTGACTAACACGCTCAGAAAATTCAGATTGACTAAACAAAAAGCACCTGAGACTACTTCATTTCGAAAGTCTCCATGAACTTGGTGGTGAACTTTCCCTTATTGAACTGCTCATCTTTCATGAGCTGCTGATGGAAAGGAATAGTAGATTTCACACCTTCTATGATGTACTCATCTAGTGCTCTCTGCATTTTGAGGATGGCCTCTTCTCTGGTTTGAGCTACGGTAATGAGTTTTCCTATCATAGAATCATAATGTGGTGGAATCATATATCCAGCATACACATGCGTATCTACTCTAACGCCATGTCCACCAGGCTGATTATAGCTAGTAATTACTCCTGGACTAGGCGCGAATCCTCTATACGGGTCTTCCGCATTTATTCTGCACTGAATAGCGTGCATTTGAGGTTCATAGTTTACTCCAGAAATGTTCTTACCTGCTGCTAATTTTATCTGCTCTTTTATGAGGTCATAGTTTACTACTTCTTCTGTAATAGTATGCTCTACCTGAATTCTGGTGTTCATTTCCATGAAGTAGAAGTTTCTGTTCTTATCTACTAAGAACTCCACTGTACCTACACCTTCATACTTCACCGCTTCAGCCGCTTTAATAGCCGCTTCGCCCATTTTTTCTCTCAGTTTAGGAGTCATAAATGGAGAAGGTGTTTCTTCCACTAGCTTCTGATGTCTTCTTTGGATAGAGCAGTCTCTTTCTGACAAGTGACAAGCTTTTCCTCTCTTGTCCCCAGCTATTTGGATTTCTATATGGCGTGGTTCTTCTATGAATTTCTCCATATACATCCCATCATTACCGAAGGCTGCACCTGCTTCTCTTCGGGTAGATTCCCAAGCTTCCTGTAGTTCATCTTCACTTTTAACGATTCTCATACCTTTTCCACCACCTCCTGCGGTAGCTTTAAGCATGATAGGATATTTAATTTTCTTAGCTACTTTCTTAGCATCTTCTAGCGAATCTAAAATCCCTTCAGAACCTGGAATGGTAGGCACTCCAGCAGCTTTCATGGTAGATTTAGCACTGGCTTTATCTCCCATGGCGTCTATCATCTCTGGACTAGCTCCTATGAATTTTATTCCGTTCTCAGCACACACTTTAGAAAAAGTGGCATTCTCAGATAGGAATCCATATCCTGGGTGTATAGCATCTGAATTTGTAATCTCAGCGGCTGCGATTATACTCGGTATTCTAAGGTAAGATTCTGAACTGGGTGCTGGTCCTATACAAACTGCCTCATCAGCAAATCTTACGTGAAGGCTTTCCTCATCTGCCTTAGAATAAACTGCTACGGTTTTTATTCCCATTTCTTTAGCAGTACGAATTACTCTAAGCGCTATTTCTCCTCTGTTAGCTACTAGGATTTTCTTAAACATGATGATATGGATTTAGGGTTAAGAAGGGTCCACTAAGAACAACGGCTGGTCAAATTCTACCGGTGTATTATCATCCACTAGTACCTTCACTATTTTACCTGAAATTTCAGATTCTATCTCATTAAAGAGTTTCATAGCTTCTATGATACACACAGCTGTGCCTTCTTTAATCTGGTCACCTACTTCTATGAAAGGCGGCTTGTCTGGAGATGGGCTTCTGTAAAAAGTTCCTATCATAGGAGACTTTACTTCTATGTACTTCGATGTATCGTCAGCTGGTGCCGCTTCTTTGGCTGGAGCTGCTGCAGGGGCAGGAGCTGGAGCTGGCGAAGCCATTTGAACAGGAGCTGCTTGTGGCATTTGAGTATGTGGCATTACTGCCATTTGAGGTATCAATTGAGCTTCTAATTGAGCTTGCTGTTGTCCTCTTCCTCTTTTCTTAGGTCCATCGGAGTTTATGGTGA
>CAZTVP010000271.1:0-4468 GCA_964616995.1 uncultured Comamonadaceae bacterium | reverse complement strand
TCAAGATGGGCTGAAATTGAATCGAGCGTTAAGCTAAAAGAGGAAAATAGAGTTGTGGAATTAAAAGAAGTCAATAGTCAGTTTAAAAGTGGTTTAAATTTAGATGCCTTATTAGATCTTGAAGGGCTGGATTTATACAATCAAATAAAAGACCTTTCAGATTATGAACCTTATTACTCTGATTCTTCCACTTTTCTATCTTTCTGGCATCACTATAATGATTCTACCGAAGTGCCTTATTTAGTTCAACTTCCTAAAAAGTATGATTCATCATTAAAACATCCGTTGATGTTTCAGCTACACGGTGGAATATGGCACATAGAAGATTATCCACTTTTTGTAGGTGAAGATGAAGCTAATGGTTTTAATAGATTCGTAAGTAAATGGGCTTCTGAAAATGGGTATGTACTGGTTATACCTGTGGCCACTAAATATGTGAACTGGCTATATCCTAATGATGGGATTGACTTACTTCCCAGAATACTGGCTGAACTTAAACGTAGATTCAACATATCAGATAATCATGTGTATATAAACGGGCATAGTAACGGAGCATCAGGTTCTTTTAGCTATTGCATGAAAAACCCAAGTGAATTTGCTGGTTTCTTTGGCTTTAATACCAATCCTAAAGTATATACTGGGGGTACTTTTATTAAAAATCTAGGAAATAGGATGTTTCATAATGTTTCCACTGATTTAGATTATTATTTTCCTCAAACTGGTAATGAAAAGATGTTAGAAGTCTGTGCAGAGCTAGGATTACCTTTTTCGAATGATTTCTATGAGGGATTTCCTCATTGGTTTCCAGAGTTTGATGAAAGTGAAAAACCTACAATAAAGATTTTTGAACTTGCCTCTAAAGAAAAACGTGATCCTTTCTCTGCTGAGATTTATTGGGAATGTGATGATTTAACCAATAACAAGTGTGACTGGCTGGTAATAGAAAAGCTTGATACATTAGCCCAGACTGAAACATGGCATAAGGAAATAAACTTTGAGGTAGATGAGTGGAGAGATGTAGATGATGAAACTAAAATACTGGAAGGAGTGGTTAAAAAAGCGTTTGAAAATCCGAATAAATCAGGAGCTGTTAAGGCCGAATTTCATGATAACACTTTTTATTTGAAGACTTCTAGAGTGAAATCGGTAAAGCTCTTAATATCTCCCGAAATGGTAGATACAACAGAACCTGTGAGGATTGTGGTAAATGGTTATGAACACAGTTCAGTTCATGTTGATATTGATGATGAATTCCTTTTGAATAATTTTAGAACAACACATGATAGAACTGCCCTATGGGTTAATGAATTAGTAGTAGAAGTGAATTAGGTTTGAAAGACTTCAACTTTCACTGCATTTTAGTTTATTTAGATTAATAAATTCGCTGTAAATAAATTAAAGTGAAAACCACAGTAGAAATCAGTAAGTATCCGCTGAACGAATCATATGAACCGCCTATTCTAGATTTTATAGAAAGACTGAATAAGGTGGAAGGGTTAACCGTAAAAACCAATGCTACCAGCACACATGTGGTAGGCGATTATGATACGGTTATGACTGCTGTTAATGCTGAAATCAAAACTTCCTTCCAGAAATATGGAAAGGTAATCTTCGTGGTTAAAATTCTGCACGGTGCATTGGATATCTGAGAACCTGAATTTAATCCTAGAGATAGTAGCGGTCATCTTCGGGGTGGCTTATGTGGTGTGCATAGCCAAGAATAAAATCATAGGCTGGATTTTCGGGATTATAGGCTCTCTCATTAGCATAGTTCTGTTTTACAGAACCCAACTCATGGCTGAGGCGCTGCTTTATATATACTACGTAGTAGCAGGAGTGCAAGGCTATCTGAACTGGAACAAGCAGGCAGATGTTTCCGAAGTCTATAATAAAGGAGTGAACTATCATGGGATGATTATAGGCCTAGGATTAGTGCTTGGAGTAGGATTGTATTATCTGATTCAAGCGGTTTTTACAGATGCTGCTCGCCCGCTCATAGATTCTTTTACTACGGTATTTAGCTTTTTGGCTACGTATCTTACCGTAAAGAAAATCATAGAAAACTGGATTTACTGGATTGTCATAGATGCGGTTACCGTTTATCTCTACTTCAGTAGAGAGCTATTTATTTATTCAGGGCTGATGGTGGTTTACACCGTGCTTGCTTACCTCGGATACTTGGAGTGGAAGAAGATGAAAATAACCACCAGCGCATGAGGCCTATAGTACTCACCGGCCCTGAATCTTCTGGGAAATCTACCTTAGCCCAAGCGTTAGGAAAAGAGTTAAATCTTCCTTTGCTCAGTGAATATGCCAGAGAATACCTGGAAGGGAAAACAGAGGCTTATACGTATGAAGATGTCATTCAGATGGCGCGGGAGCAGTTGCGGAGAGAGGAATTCCATTGCACCGCGTATAAAAACCAATGTATTCTAGACACTGACCTTACGGTGTTTAGTATATGGTTAAAGGAAAAGTATGGGAAAACGGAGGATTGGATAGAGGAAAGCATAGCAGCTGGTAAGCACAAGCTTTATCTGCTGTGCAATGTAGATTTACCATGGACACCCGACCCGCTGCGTGAGCACTCAGCTCTGAGCGATAGACAACGGTTATTTCAAGACTATAAGACGCTGATGGAAAAGTACAACCTGAACTATCATGTGATCTCAGGAACAGATGTAGCGCGACTAAAAAATGCTTTAAAAGTTATAACCGATAGAGATTAGAATACTACTTTCGCGCGGTCTCATGGGGTGCCGTACTTTATGGCTGAGATTATACCCAATTTCTGAAATGTCAGAAATGAGCCTGATCCAGGTAATGCTGGCGTAGGTACTAAAAATTCGGATTTCCTAACTAGTCATTCGTTTTAAAATCAACTTTATGTAAAACATACGAATGTTTTGCCCCGAGCTTTCGTCAAAAATTAAAATATGAAACGTATTTTACTATTGACGGCAGTAACACTGCTAACCCTTTCAGGATATGCACAGTTCAGCATATCTGGAACCATCACTGATTCACTGGCTAATCCCATACCGTATGCGTATGTGCGTGTGGCCAAAACAAACACCGTTACCCTCTCAGATTTTTATGGAGGATACAGCCTAAAAAACCTTGGGAAGGGAGATTATACCATAGAAGTAAGTTCTATTGGATATGAAGATTACACTTTTCAGGTGAACCTTACCCAGGATAAAACTATGGATGTCCAGCTGAGAGAAGATGCTGTATCTCTGAACGAGATTATCGTAGAATCTACTCGGGCTGATGAGAAAGCACCCTTTGCGCAGAATATCATTAACTATGAGGAAGTAGAAAAAATGAATCTAGGTCAGGATTTACCTATTCTTCTTGACAACCAAGTTTCTATGGTAACCACTTCTGATGCTGGGGCTGGTATAGGCTACACAGGTTTCCGACTTAGAGGTTCAGACGCTACCAGAATCAACGTAACGGTAAACGGTATTCCTATAAATGACCCTGAATCTCAGGGCGTGTTTTGGGTAAATATGCCAGATTTTGTTTCCTCCGTAGAAAACATCCAGATTCAGCGTGGAGTAGGAACATCTACTAACGGGGCTGGAGCCTTCGGGGGAACAGTAAATATGCAGACCCAAGGATTAGAAGAACAAGCCTACGGAGAGTTGAGCTCTTCTTACGGTTCGTTTAATAGCCATAAACAAAGCATAAAACTAGGGTCTGGACTGATAAATAACCGATGGGCTTTTGACGGTAGAGCCTCTATCATCCAGTCAGATGGTTTTATAGATAGAGCAGCTTCTAACCTGAGAAGTTACTACTTGTCTGGAGGTTATTATGGAGATAAGTCAGTAGTCAAGTTAATCCATTTTGCTGGTAGAGAAACTACTTACCAGTCGTGGTACGGAACTCCAGAAAGCCGTGTAAATGGTAATGTAGAAGATATGCTAACCCATGCCAGTAATAACGGACTATCACAAGCTCAAACTGACAGTCTTTTAGCGGGTGGGAGAACTTATAATTTTTACACCTACGATAATGAAGTAGATAATTATGGCCAAGACCATTACCAGCTCCATTTTTCGCACCAGTTCAGTAAGAACCTATCGGCTACTGCCGCACTTCATTATACGTATGGAAGCGGATATTTTGAGCAGTTTAGAGAAGGGGATGATTTTGCAGATTATGACCTTGATGATTTAATCATAGGAGCGGATACTATTACTTCTACAGACTTAATCAGAAGAAGATGGTTAGACAATCATTTCTACGGAATGACCTATAACTTCAGATACACTAAAAACAAGCTCAACTTAACACTAGGAGGAGCTTATAATCAGTACGATGGAGACCACTTCGGGGAGATTGTTTGGGCAAGATTTGCTAGTAATTCTAATATTAGAAATCGTTATTATGAAAACGTAGGTAAAAAATCTGATTTTAACACCTACCTAAAAGCCGATTATTCGTTCACGGATAAGCT
>CAZTVP010000270.1:0-4468 GCA_964616995.1 uncultured Comamonadaceae bacterium | reverse complement strand
AATTCTGAACGCCTTGAATTTCTTCTGTCACTTCTTCTTGGTTCCAACCTACAATTACACCTTTATCCCATAGAACTCCAGTAGAAGGGTAGCTTGGGTCGTATCCTATAATGTTTTGCGCAGCTTGAAAATTAAATACATCATTCGTCCTACATACTAAACTTGGAGAAGAAGGGTCGGATATGTCAAAGGTCAGCAGGTCATTGTAATTATCAGCATAGAGCAGATTATCTTTGACGGCCATATCTGAATTGGCATATATTCTCAGAAAACCTAGGTTTTGAGGATTAGCTGGGTTAGAATTATCGAAAATATGGATGCCCTGTAACTGGTCGTTCACGAACAGGTATTGGTCTTTTATCCAAATTTTCCCTGGATTCTGAAGTGGTCTAGGACTTTCTAAATTAAACTCTTGACTTCTAAAAGCATCGAAGTCGAGGTAAACGGGAACATTGGCGGTGTAAGTTCCTGTGGTCTTGTCTTGGCATGACTGAAACATGATGCCTAAAGCAGCTATTAACAAAGGGAAGATTCTGATGGTTTTCATAGATGAAAAATTTAAAATTGTGTTCTATGAGGGTGATGGTAAAAGAGAAGGAGCGGTTGCATAAGAATTGGCTTTTTCTTTTTTTTCTGCGGTGCAATGGGTTGAATAGTTGAAAGTTAGAAAGTTGAAAAGTCAATAGTGAGTGGAGTTGTGGGACAGCCACACTTATCAACCTATCAACTTGTAAACTAACTAATCGAAGCTAAAGAATAAACCATAGATTCTTAGAGAAAAAAAGAGTTCGAAAGGTTCAGTAGTACATCTTAAAACCTATAAGTAAACCCAGTCCTCAAACTAGGCCACAGTTCTTTGGTTGACCAGAAATTATAATGTGTTGAATAATAGTATCGAGCTACGGAAGCTTCTGTGAAGAAGTTCAATTTCTTCAATACTTGAACATTAGCTCCCAGGCTCAGATAAGCATTAGCTTGTCCAACTCCTAAGTTCAACTCCGATTCATAAGCTTCTTCCAGTTCTCCATTCACAAAGTCTTCTGTCTCGCTTTTTCCACTTAGGCTGAATTCTCCTGTAGAACCTAAGCTGGTGTAGAGATTCCATTTCTGCTTCTTTACCCAATCATACTTCACATACAATGGAACTACCAAATAGTTTCTTCTAATTCGAGTAATGGAAGACACAGTTTCTGATTCAAAGTTAATTCTGCTATTCATCCTCAAGTAGCCCAATCCTGAACCTAAACTGATTCTGTTTTTAGTGCCAGTTTTAAGTTGTTTTTCGAACTGGAGATTGATGTAAATTGGTGTGCTAAACTCTTCTTCACTGGTGTATTCGTAAGAGATGTTAGCTACGCCAGGAACATCCTGTACAAATGTTTCATCTGGTATGGATTCAACGGTTGTGCTTAACTGCCCCATCTCTGTTTGAGCACTTCCTGACAGCTGAGTAAGTGCTGAAATAGATGAGCCAGCCCAGGCCAAGTCTGAATTGTCATCTTGGGCTTGATTATTTAACCAAAATGGGATTTTTCCTTGTGCTAATAATCTAGTAGAGCCTAAATCCAAATTCTCTTGAAGTGAAGGTAAAAGTGCTTGCTTTAGTGCTAAAACAGAAATAGAGGTTGTGCCTATGAAGTCTTTATTTTCGTTTCCAAGACCAATTAAAGTCTCTTCCTCAGAATTTGATGCGAACACCTCATTTTCAGCTGCTTCTTTAGTTCTATGATCATAGTTTTCTACTGAAAGTTTCGGGTTGAATCGCTCTTGACTTTGCACCGCTGTAAAAGAATTTAAGTCCGTTAATTTCTCTGCTTTTTCTACTGAGGCACTGTTTTCTAAGGAATTCTCTTTTGAAGTAAATGAAGCCAACTGGCCTGAGTTTTTTTCCTCATAGTCAGTATCATCAGAGTCGATAGATGTTATCATCTGACCTTCTTGAACTCTTGGAGTGTAAGCCGTGAGTTCACTTGGAGAAAAGTCGCCTAGGTTCAGAAGAGTAATAAACACCAAACTAGCCGCAGCACCAGTCCACCACCAAGCTGCCACTCTTTTCTTCCTTTTCGGATGCAGTGTAGCGCTAATTCCTGACCAAACATCAGATGAAGGCGTAACGCTTAAATCATCCATTTTAGCCGTGAGAGCTCCAGGCTGTTTCTTAGGGTTTATACCTCCAGAAATAGCATTCCAGTTAGAATCATCTGGAGTGTATTCAAACTCTGAGAACTTGTCTCCTAAATCTATATGTTTAAACGGCCTTCTCACTAACTCTTTCTTCTGATTCTATTAATGTTCTGAGCAGTGCTCGCGCTCTGCTGTACTGACTCTTACTGGTGCCTACAGAGATTCCTAACTCTTTGGCTATCTCTGGATGTGAATAGCCTTCTATGGCGTATAGGTTAAATACGGTTCTGAATCCTGTGGGGAGCTTCTGTACTTTTTTCATGATTTCGGCAGCTTCCATTTGCGCTAGCACATCATCACTAACTTCTAGCACGGATTCTGCTGCATCTATTTCTATGTGCATTTTGTAATGCTTGTTGTCTCTTATGCGTTGCAATGCTGTATTCACCACCACGCGTCTTATCCAAGCGCCTAATGGGCCTGTGGCTTTAAAAGTTTCAAGCTTGTTAAAAACCTTGATGAACGACTCCTGTAAAATATCTTCAGCTTCGGGTACACAAGAAGCATAGCGCATGGCTATTCCCATCATTTTAGGAGCATGAAGATGGTAGAGCTTCTTTTGAGCTCTGTAATTACCATCTATGCAAGCCGCTATGAGTTCTTGTTCTTTCACGGATGATAAAATCCTTCTTCAAGTAAAATGTTCTCTAAATTTTTTGAGTATTCAAAATCGAGATAAAGCACATTTCCTGAAGGACAAGTGCATGCCATACAGGTTATTGCGAGGAAAATTTCATTTTCAATCTTATACTCAAAGTCATTCAAACCCAAACTATTTAAGTAGTTGGATATTCTGGTGTCTGCACCAAGAGTTACTTCTCCTAAAAACTCTTCGTTATCCCATGGATTGGCACATTGATTCATGTTGTAAGCCATAGTTTTCATTTCTTCTTTTTTACACGAGAAAAATGAAAATGTAAAACAAGCGGTAAGCAATAACAAGGAGTATGTTTTTATCCTTTTCATATTCAAGTGATGCAGAAGTTAAAGTATCGGTTGCACAGATTTACGAGAAAAAGTAAAACTTCACTATTTCTATAGTTCCATAAACGCTAAATGAGATTAAGAAAACGATACCTAAGATACTTAATACTTTTAACCAACGAGGTGGAATAGCGTTTTTAGGGAAAGAGGAGTGAGTCACTAATCGGTAATTGGCCACTGCTATAACTGGAGCTACTAAAAATGAAATGATAGTAGCAGCATCCACCAGTGCCTTAAAGCCTGCAGCATCTTTAGCAGAAATAAGGAAATAATAAATCAATAGAAAAGAACCTATGATAGTAAGAAGAATGCTCTTTGAGTAATGATTAGATGTAGAAGCAGGTTGGAGTAAGGTCAGCGTTCTAGAAAGTGCTCGGCCGTAGCCGTCTAGAACAGCTATGAAAGTCCCTAGCATTATGCTGAAACTAGCTATGGCTATAATAAGATAACTCCATGAACCTATGCTTTTGGTGAACATAGTTACTACTTGATGTGCAAATACAGCACTGCTATTTTCTAACGTTTCTCCTGAACCGAAAATGATAAATACACCGAGCGTTAAGAAACAGATAGCCAAGAATGCTGAAGACAGGTAGCCAAAGTTGAACTCCTTCAGAGTTTCTTTTAAAGAAGGTTTGTAACCTGTTTGTTCTATTCGTTCTAAAGTCCAGAGGCTATTCCAAGCTGATAAGTCCACAGCAGTAGGCATCCAGCCCATAAGCGCTACCAAAAAGAGTGCGTCTGAACCTACCCACTTGAATTCTCCTAGGAGTGGCTCGGGAGAAATAGGCCCATTGCGCAGCGTAAGAACGAAAGCTACTAAGGTGGAAATCAGAAGTGTGGCACCTATAATTTTAATGAGGGAATCTAAGGTTTTGTACTTACCCGCTATCAGAACCACGCTTCCTAGAATGAGCAGAAAACCATTCGTTATGAGTGTGGAATGCTCACCGAGTAGAGCTTTCAGCCCAAACAAATTCTGAAAAAAACCAGCCGTAACCGCACAAACCGCAGCTGAAACAAAGAACATAGTTCCCAGAGTGATGATGAGGTAAATGATGAGCATAGACTTTCCCTGTTCGGCATAACCATCTATGATAGACTTGTTTTTAGCATTGGCATAACGTGAGCCGAACTCGAAAAATGGATACTTAAAAAGATTAGCCAAGATAACAGCCCACAACAGGGTGAATCCATAAACAGCTCCAGCTCGGGTGCTCTGAACCAAATGGCTCACGCCTATAGCGGTGGATGCAAAGAGGATTCCCGGCCCAAGCGTCTTTAAGAGTTTAGCATTCAT
>CAZTVP010000269.1:0-4478 GCA_964616995.1 uncultured Comamonadaceae bacterium | reverse complement strand
GTCTTCTCCTGCCGTTAGGGTTATTTCTTCTGTTAGGTTGTTTGGTGTAACCTCAGGTGCTTCTGTAACCGTTACTTCCAATTCATCCATGGCTGTACAGCCATGACAATCAGTTACGATTACTGAATAAATTCCGCTTTCATCAACCGTTATAGAGGATGAAGTTTCACCTGTGCTCCATAGATATGATGGTTCAGCTGGAGCTGAAGTCACACACTGTTCAGATAATGCAATGTTTACATCACCATGCTGGTAAGTACCGTCTCCTCCTGATATAATTAACCACCCTGAAGCACCGAAGCCTGGAGCTATATGCATGGCTGAATATCCTAGCTGGAATGATGGGCCGTTTCGGGTAAGATTAAATGTTCCGTGGTTTTCCGATACTAGTGTTCCTGTGGTGGTTTGGTAGTACGCCCAACCATCATCATTTGTAGATTCACATTCATTTAGCTTTGGACTGTCTGAAGGACTGGTAGTGGTTCTATCGCTGTAGGTAATATCTACTTCGATATTATCCGTTCCATTAGTAGCAGTAGCTGTATATCTGGCCGTTCCATTAGAAAGCTCATAGAATCTCACATCTGAAGATACAAATTGGCTTCCGCCTGGGGCACCGCTAATCCAAAAAACGAAGTCGTTACTTGTATTGCACCGCTGAGGAGGAGAAACTGTATATTCACAAACCTCTAGGCAATCTGATTCACCTGAAATTTCAGCAGAAAGAATGACTTCAGAACCGCACACTTCAACATCCTCTCCTAACTCTACTTCTAACTCACAAGGTACCGCGCACTGTTCAGTGACAAATTCAATGAAGATATTTCCAACACATACATCCTGAAGAACATCGTTATCAGTTCCATATTCAAAAAAGTTGATGTCTAATTCATTCTGCCCTCCGTAATTGTAATCGAAATTATCTCCGTCTATGGGGAAAAATACTGTTACAGTAGCTTCAGGTTCACACACATTACAGGTGTAAGGCAGCTCCGTAGGATTATATGTACCAATTACTTGGTCATTAATTTCGATAGGATAACTTACATCTACCTGCTGAACATTATCTGGATTTGTGGTCAAGTTAAAATCTGCTGCTGCCACATTGAAGGTGATATTCACACCTGTTATGCACTGGTCTTCACAGATAGGGTCTTGGAACATGATATCATCTCCATCTAACTCATTGTATTCTGGTCTGATGTTAGACGTGAATTCATCTAAGCAAATCTGGCAAGAACCCATGTGTTCCCACTGGTCAACTGTGACTTGATTACATAGTCCACAATCTGTGGCTTCTACATAAATCCAGTTGGATTCTCCCAGGTAATCTTCGCATCCTGCTCTTCTAGAACATCTTCTAAACCATCCTGACTCTGTTGGGTTAAGGGTGATTTGAGGCAGATTTTGATTTATCATGTCTGCTCCCTGCCAGTTAGCTTCATTAGCATTAAAAAGCCAAACGTACTCTAGGTCACCACTTCAACCTGAAGTAATTTCAATGCTCAGATAAATAGTTTCACAAGCTGGTAATGGACAATCATCTAGCTCAAATGCACTTGCTGTAATGTTATAAAGTCCTGGGCCCGCGTTCCAGTTATTTCCACCTTCCGCTCCTCCAGGGAAAGTATAAAGTTCATGGTTTTCTCCATGTTCTACATTATTTACATTCCAGTAAACACTTTCTATATTTCCTTCTGTCTGAAGTACTAAGTAGTAATTATCTGGCAGTTCACCTTCAGCTATTTCTTGGCCATTAGTAAGCGGGCCTAAAACTGGTGAGTCTGTATTTTGGTCATAGATATAAACTCCATCTATAGAACCACAATTAGAACCTGTACATTCTACTTCTGTTCTTATGGCTCCCGCAGCTACCCATGATTGACCATTAGCTGAGGCATGAACTTGATGCCTAGTGTCTATTTGAACTTCTATTTGGTCAACAGAAGAATCAACTCCCGAAAGATTCACCTCTACTACGTCTAAACAACAATCCACGATAGAACCTTGAGTATAAACTCTAGTAGTTCCTTCTGAAACATCTCCTGCTATAACTTCTATATGCAGATATCTTCCATCCAGGGTAATTTCTGAAATAGGAATTTGCACCGTAATATCTCTATCTGGCGCTCCATTTTCCGGAGTGATGTCTATAAAGAAAGAAGTCAAGTCGTTATATCCGCTCATTTGAGTGAATGTTCCCGAGGCTTGACTACCTGAATTTTCATTTCTAAATATGTAACATACTATGGACTGAAGCTTATTGGCCGATGCAGTTTCATTGTATGCTATGTTAGCCGTTTGTGGCAGTGAAGCCCGATAGACCCAGATGTTACTGCTGTTCCCTTGAACATTTTGTCTATATGCAGTATGCGAGTTTCCTTGGTCATCTATGAAATCGACTGAATTTCCAGGATTACCACCTTTGTAAACTACTTCAGCTACTACTTCGAAAATGTCGTTAGGATTGTCAAAGTTTTCGGATTGGTAAGGAACCATATTATGAATACCTGCTCCGAATAACTCTACGGTTACTCCCTCTTCACACCCATAAAACCAACTTGTGAGATTATTTTCTGGAAGGTCTAGACCATCATTATAATTTTGAATTACTTCATTAGCGTTCAGGTCTCTGTTATAAATGGCTGCTAGGTAAATTCTTCCATACCAAGCTCTATCCATAGTGAGTTCGTTTCCTAATGCAAATTTGTAGGCGTTACTCCATGAAGAAAAGTCATTCGAACTAATTTGGTCAGTATCTACCAAACTTCCGTCCAGGTAAAACCTGACATTTCCATTGGATTCTACTGAAGCCACGAAATGATGAACATCGTTATCTAAGCTATAGTTGGCTTGAGAAGATGGCAATCCATTCGTGCTGGTACCTCCATGTCTAAGACGCAAGTCTAGTTTATTATCTTCCTGACCTACGGTAAAATTTCTTTCACCAGTATTGGCAGAATAAGTCATGAGTCGTTTCGGGCCGTACTGAGTTACATCATCAGTAGCGAACCAAAGTTCAAAAGTCATGTCATCTCCGCCAGCAATTTGGTTTTTTAGCTTGGTTACAGGATTAGCACTTTGCGCTATTCCTCCTGCGAACTGAACAGAGCCATCTCCCGTCCAAATATAATCACCACTTAAATGAAGGTCGGCAGCTGTGCCAACTCCAGAAACATCATGCAAGATGTTTCCTGATTGTTCATTAAAGTCATATAGACTTACTAGTCCATTAGTGACTCTCTGAGCTAATAGTGGATTAAATGAAAAGAGCGCAAATGCCAAAAAACCCAAGATGAGCTTCATGGATTTACTATGCTTATTTTTCTTGAACTCTGAATTAGTTCTAGCATGAAAAGCTAGACCACAAGGGTTTAATTTCCTCATAGAAAAGTAGTTTTGGTTCGGTTCTAATACGTTGTGAATGTTACTTACTGTATGATGGTTAAAGTCATGAGTAAGTTTGGAGGCAGCATTCACACTGCCCATAGGGCACTCGTTCATATGTTAAATATGGTCTTAGTTAAGTACTGTATTTTATTATCCAGCCGAAGCTGTAAAGCCGTTCTGAATTAAACTGGATATAGCAGACTCCGATGAGTCTGCTATTTACCAGTATGTTAAGTCGTTATTCTATCCTACTCTCGTACGAATGTTCCTACAAAAAGGTTTCTAGTACCTTAAGTAGATGTATGATTTAGTAGGAATACTTCCATCTCCAAGGTCAAGTAGGATGAAGTATGTTCCTTCTGGAAGATTTCCATCTCCAAGGTCTAAACTCGTTTGAGAAGTTCCATCCCAGTCGTTTTCATAACCTACTGAACCGAAGACCTTTCTTCCCCATCTATTGAAGATTTCTATTTTACTATTCGGGAAGTGAAGTATTCCTTCTATGTATAGGAGGTCATTTACTCCATCTCCATTTGGTGAGAACCCTTCTGGTACAGTAACTCCATTAAAGCATTCTACCTCTACTATGAAGAAAGCTTCATCACACGCCCCATATCCATCACATAGGATGTAAGTAACTGTGTCTGTTCCACACCACTCATCATACACTTGATAGTCTATGGTTCCATCTTCATCTATCCATACTTCTGTACTTTCACTGCTTGTCCAAGCATCTGTGAGCAGAACTATGTCTCCATCTGGGTCTGAGTCGTTTTCTAGTACGTTGAACACTTCGTATTCTACGTGAGATTCTATAGTGAGTGAGTCGTTCACTCCGATAGGTGCTGAGTTTATCAGTACATTAAAGCTACACGTGTCTGCGTTTCCATAGTTGTCTACTGCTATGTATGTTACTGGTGTGTTTCCATGTGGGAAATGGTCTCCTGATGGTAAACCTTCTGCCAAGATGAGCTCTGTTTCACAGTTGTCAGTTACTATTGGTAACTGATATAGCACTTGAGATTCTTCTTGAGTAATGTCTCCTAAGCACTCTATTACTGGTGCTGTAGTATCTACTACTTCTACCA
>CAZTVP010000268.1:0-4483 GCA_964616995.1 uncultured Comamonadaceae bacterium | reverse complement strand
ACTCATAGAATATTACAGAACAGGAGACCTAAAAGTGTGGGATGAGTATAACATTCAGTGGGCCGCTGCCACAGAAGGTGATGTAGATTACATAAACGGATACATCGAAGTTTATAACGATCCACTCGGATTCAGAGGGTCTTATGAATCTATCATAGAAATCAATGATGTAGATGCATCTGCCAGAATGAAAGTTCTGATGGATAATGTGCAGTGGTTTGAAGATAATTCTCCATTCCTTCCTGAGCATAAGAAAGAAAAAGTAGTAGGCGTTACATATAAAGTAGTTAATGTAGCTAGTGAATCTGGTGATGCTTCACCGAGTACTCCTATAGGTGTTAATCTACCAAACTCTAATTGGATCAGAGCACAGTATGGAAGTAAGTCTGTAAGTCTTGGAAACATAGTTTATGCTTACGATAAAGCTGGCGGAAGTGGAATGTTAAAAGAATTTGCTCACGATCCTGATGAGATAGCCCTAGCAGAAAAATACGGAGATGTAGCAGGTAAGATGCACACTGCACTTCATGAGGTAGTAGGTCACGCCAGTGGTAAATTAGAAGACGGTGTAGGCACCCCTAAAGAAACATTAAAGAGCTACGCTAGTACCATAGAAGAAGGAAGAGCAGACCTAGTAGCACTTTATTTCATGTTGGATAATAAGTTAGTAGATCTAGGTCTAATGGAATCTACAGATGTAGGAAGAGCAGAGTACGATTCATACATAAGGAACGGGATGCTCATGCAGTTAAGAAGACTAGAAAAAGGAGCGGATATAGAAGAAGCTCACATGAGAAACAGAGCATGGATTTCTAATTGGGTAGTAGAAAAAGGAGGAGAAGAAGTAATAGAAAAAGTAGAGCGTGATGGAAAACTATTCTATAATGTAAAAGATTATGAAAAGCTTCAAGCACTTTTCGGAGAATTACTCCAGAAAGTTCAAACTATAAAATCTAAAGGAGATTATGCTGGAGCAGAGGCTTTAGTAGAAGGTTATGGGGTAAAGGTAAATCAAGATGTGCACCAGCAGGTGTTAGATAGAGCAGCAGCTCTTAAGAGCCCAGCTTATGGAGGATTCATAAATCCTATCTTAGAACCCGTTACTGACTCTGATGGAAAAGTAACAGATGTTAAAGTTACTTACGGGATGTCTTTTGCGGAGCAAATGTTACATTACAGTCAAAACTATGGTTACCTTAGACAAGGATTGAAATAGTACACCTTAGATGAGTACGAATGATTTAAAAATAGAGCTGATTTCTTGGGTAACTTCTCAAAGTGATGAGGAGTTACTTAAGAGATTAATGGAGGCTAAAGAAGATATAGACTTTGAAGAAAGAAGTAAAAGCTTAATCATAGGGAAGAGACCGAATAATTCTCCTGTGATAAAAAGTGATTTCCTCAAGTGTATTCAACAAGCCGAACACCAGATAGAAAATAATGAGTACCTCACCCTAGAACAGTTTGAATCTGAAATAGAGAATTGGTAGGGTTTTTTCATCGTATATTTTATTAAAAGACACAAACACACTTAATCACCTATGAAGCATCTTTACGCTTTTTTCTTAGGGTTAATAACACTTAGCTCTTCCCTTATAACTGCACAAACTCCATGTGAAAATGGTATGGCAGGAATTTATCCTTGTAATAACATAGACCTTATGTCCACCATAACTCTGGAGGAATTAGGCGGTGTTACCAATATGAATGATATATGGGGATGGACAGATGAAGCTTCTGCCAGAGAATTTGCCATAGTAGGACTTAGAAATGGAACAAGCTTCGTAGAAGTTACTGATCCTTTAAATCCTTTAGTACTTGGTTTTCTTCCTACGGCTACTGGCCCAAGTTTATGGAGAGATATAAAAACATTTCAGCATTACGCATTTATAGTTAGTGAGGCAGGAGGTCATGGAATGCAGGTTTTTGACCTAAATAGACTTTTAGAAGATTTCGAAGAAACACCAGTGGAGTTTGATGTAGATGCCTATTATGATGCATTCGGGAATGCCCACAACATAGTAATCAATGAAGAGAGCGGTTTTGCTTATGGAGTAGGAACAGGAACCTTCCAAGGTGGTCTTCACTTTGTGGATATTAATGATCCTTTAAATCCGCAAATAGCGGGAGGATTCGCTGGTGATGGATATACGCATGATGCACAAATAGTAAATTATACAGGGCCAGATGGAGATTACTTTGATAGAGAAATAGCATTTGCCTGTAATGAAGACGCGGTTACCATAGTGGATGTAACTGATAAGACTGACCCTGTTTTCATTTCTACCATTGGTTATGAGTTTAGTGCTTACACGCACCAAGGCTGGCTAACGGATGATCAGGCCTTTTTCATTTTTAATGATGAAATAGATGAATCATCAGGTTTTACTTCCACGACTAAAACTTTTTTCTTAGATGTAAGAGATTTAGATAATCCAGTAATTCACCATACTTTTTTTAGCACAAGCACAGCCATAGATCACAATTTATATAATAATGGTTCGCTATGTTATCAAAGTAATTATAGAGCGGGGTTAAGAGTGCTCGATATTGGAAACGTATATGAATCAGATATTTCAGAGTTGGCGTTTTTCGATTCACAGCCTACAGATGATGTCCAAGAGTATAGCGGCACATGGAGTAATTACGTGTACTTCCCTAGCGGAACAGTAATCATGTCTGATATGTACTCTGACTTCTTTATTCTAAGGCCAAATGTTATAAACGCCTATCGTTATGCTGAAGTGTGTTCTAATACAGATCGAGTTGATTTTTATGTAGATGTAGCTTCTGAACAGGTAATTACAGATGCATTTACTACGGACTTTTTACCTGCAGATGTCACGGTAGAAATAGGAGAAATAGAAGCACCAGGGAGAATCCCTGTTACGGTTTTCTTTAATAGTATCATTCCAGAAGGAGAATACCTCATACCTGTAGAGCTATATAATGAAGATGAACTGGTATTCAGTGAGCAGCTAAAATTTATTACCACTTTTGGAGATTTACCTGTGTTCAGCGGATTCTCTCCAGAAGATTCGTTCCAAGCTACATCTGCCACTGTTAACCTATCATGGGATGCTATAGATGGAGTAGAAAACTATGCGATTATGATAGCTTCTGATGAGAACTTTGAAGATGTAATCGTAGATGAAGAAGTTTCTACTACAAGCTATGATTTTACTCAAGTGGGAACATTTTACTGGAAAGTGGTGGCTCCTTCTTCATGTAGAGTTCCTATAGATTCTGAAGTGAGAAGTTTTAGCATTACCGTTTCTAGTGTGGATGAATTAGACTCAACTGTAAAAGTTTTCCCTAATCCAGCTAAAGATGAAATTACGGTAGAAGGATTTTCAGGCGAATTGGTTTTCTATTCTGTAGAAGGAAAAGAAGTGATGATTTATCAAATCACAGATTCTCATACTATAAATGTTTCCGATTTAGCTCCGGGAATTTATACGGTAAAAACTTCTACTGATGCTCAGTTAAGATTAGTCAAAGAATGAAGCTTTAACATCTGCTTGGTTTCTTTTACATCATGTACTCTCAGTATATGAGCTCCTTTTTGCACCGCTAGAAGATTCAATACAATACTTCCGGTTAGCGCGTCTTCAGGTGTCGTTTCCAGAGGTTTGTAGATCATGGACTTTCTAGATAAACCAGCTAGAATGGGACATCCAAGCTCATGAAAATTTTCTATATGATGTAAGAGATCATAGTTGTGTTCCACCGTTTTTCCAAAACCAAAACCAACATCAGCTATAACGTCATTTACCCCAAGTAAATGAAGTTGTTCCAGTTTCTGACTCAAGTGATAAAAGACTTCTTGAACTACATTCTTATAAGTCGGGTTCAGTTGCATATCTGCAGGTGTGCCCTGCATGTGCATGAAAATATAAGGAACTTGTAATTCAGCTACTGTAGAGAACATATCTTCATCCATTTCTCCTGCAGAAATATCATTGATCATATTCGCTCCAGCGTTAACCGCTTCATGAGCTACTTTACTTCTAAAAGTATCTACAGAAATTATGGCAGAAGGAAACTCTTGGCTTATAGCTGAAATAGCAGGGATGACCCGCTGGATCTCTTCTTCTTGGCTCACATGATCAGCTCCAGGTCTAGAAGAATATCCTCCTAGATCTAAAAAATCAGCACCTTCCGATATCATTTTTTCAGCTGTGCGAAGAACTAGATCTGCACTAGTTCTACTTCCTTCATAAAAAGAGTCTGGGGTAAGATTTACTATTCCCATCACCTTAGGTTCATCTAAGTGATAAAGTTCATCTTTTATGTTAATCGAATAAGGAGTAGTCATGCTGCGCAAATATAACTTCAAGTCTGAATGGAAAGATTATCTTTGCACCGCGAAAATTAAAGGATAGACATGCTTTCAGCTAACGAAATTTCACTACAGTACGGAAAGAGAGTACTTTTTGATGAAGTAAATACGACCTTTAACAACGGCAATTGCTATGGTATT
>CAZTVP010000267.1:0-4487 GCA_964616995.1 uncultured Comamonadaceae bacterium | reverse complement strand
AATATTCTGTCTTTCTTAGCTATGTTCAGAGTAAAAAGCTCATCTATGGGAATGCCGCTCAACTCCTCAAAGGATTTTCTTTGTAAAGTCAGTGATTTAGAATTGCATCCTAAGATGCAAAGGCTCTCACTGCAGAGAATAAATAATTGGTCATGTGAATTATCAAAAAACTTCTTGAGTGATTCAGTCATAATGTAAAAGTAGGGTGTACTAAACTTTTTCTCCGTTTAAACGGGAAACTTCTCCGTTATTATACCGAATAATTAGCTTAACAGTTCCATCTGATTCATAGAATTTCCAGTCACCATCTCGTTCTCCAGCCTGGTGTTTGCCTTCTGCTTTTTTCATACCATTTGGATGGTAATAGATGTGCTTTTTTATGGGAATTCCAAGAGAATATTCTCCTTCGAAATAAAGATTATCCGTTTCTAGGTAATAACTCTTCCACTCTCCATTCTTTTCATCGTCTATGAACTCTCCTTTTTCCTCATAATCACCTATGGTTAAGAACCAATCTCCCGTTCTCAATCCATCTACATAGTTTCCAGTGTTAATGATTTTACCAGATTCGTCATATTCTACGGATTCACCATCTTCTCTTCCTTTTCGGTAATATTCAGTTCGTTTAATTTCGCCTGACTTAAAGTACCAGTTCCATTCTCCAGAGGCTAAATCGTTTTTATAGCTTCCAGTCTGCTCTTTTTCTCCAGTAACGTAATAGAACTTCCATTTTCCTGTTCTCTTTCCATCTTCATAAGCTCCCTCCGCTTTAAGTTCTCCAGTAGGATAAAATATTTTCCAGTCTCCCTCATAGGTTCCTGAACCAGTGATTACTCCCTCTCCTACTTTAACATCATCTTTATATATAGCCGATGCCTTGATATTTCCATCAGCATCATATTCTCTGAAGATTCCCTGTTTCTTTCCATTGGCATAGGAACCTACTTCCTTTATTTTCCCATTTTCATCTAGTTTCTTTCTTACATCTAGCACTTCATCTGCGGCATCTTCTTGGAGAATTCCGTTTTTGTAAGTTTCTACTCGGTCTAATTGTCCTTTACGGTTATAGATTTTAAATAGGCCGTTTCTTTTACCATTGCTATAATTTCCTTCTTCTTTTAAGCGAGTACTTCCTGGCCAGTATACTATCCATCTTCTAATCTTTTCTCCAGCGCTGTTATAACGGTTTACTTTCTCGTAATTCTTTAAGAAGCCCTTAGAATAAGTAATGAAGCTAATGATTCTACCATCTGTTCCATATTCTATTCCTTTTCCTTCTAGCTTTCCTTTTTCATAAGGAATAGTCTTGGCTACGGTGCCATCTGCATAAAATTCATAGGCTGTTCCTTCCTTCTGGCCATTTTCATAATTGTAGATGGCAGTTAATATTCCTTGACTATCATAGATTTCTTCAGGCCCTTGTTTGATATCCTGTTCATAAGTGATTTTCTTATCTAACGTTCCAACTTCCCTATAAAACTCCCAAGTACCAGATAACTTATTGTTTTCTCGAGAACCTATACTTTTTAACTGTCCGTTTTCATAATATGACTTCCATTCTCCCACGGGTAAGCCGTTTACTAACCTACCTTCACTGCTTATTTGACCATTCTCGTAGTAGAACTGTTGATAGTTATTGTTAGGTAAAGAATCATTTTGCGCAGCACTATAAAAAGCAGAAAAACCAAAAATGAAGCAAAAGAGAATCTGACCTAGAATAGGTTTATTAAAGATTATATATAAATCTCTTTTTTTTTAATTCATAAGTATTTTTTAAATATTGGTCTGTTCGTTCTGTGGATAAAAGTAGAGAGCTTATGTTTCTATTATTTGTTATACAATTTTAGTGCTATTTATTCACCTGATTTTAACATATAAAGTTACTGCATATCAATTAGTAATTTATGCTATTAACATCCTTTTAATAAGTCTGAATTTTAGAAAACTTAAGGTGGTTTTCTATTTTAAAAACGTTAATAACAAGCTTAAAATTTGAAGTTTTTTTGTAGGTGATTTTCTTGACTTTTAAATTTCAGACAGGCATGAGAAATTTTCATATAAAATCCTACAAATTCTTTTGAGGAGTTATACACCAGCGAAACTAAAGTTTTTTTATGTTTTGTTTATAAGTATAAATTATTGTAAATCAATGTTATATATGATAATCAGCATTATGTCTGTTTTGAAATTAAGAAATATTCATTATAGGAGTTTAAGAAGGTCAGGTAGGAATAAGTGCTGGATGCACGTTACATTTGTTCAAGAGAAAATTAGATAAAGATGAAAGTAGTAATAGGAGCAGACCATGCTGGATATGAACTTAAGGAAAAGGTAAAGGAGTATTTACATGAGAATGGACATGAGGTATTGGACTATGGAACTTTTAGTTCAGATAGTGTAGATTATCCAGATTTTGCGCATAAGGTGGCAGCAGATGTTCATAATGGAGAAGTGGAGAAAGGAATATTAGTATGCGGGAGTGGACAAGGTGTGTGTATGACGGCTAATAAATATGAAAATGTGCGAGCTGCTCTGGCTTGGACTCCTGAGATAGCAGGTTTAAGTAGAGAGCATAATAATGCCAATGTAGTTTGTATGCCTGCCCGATTTATTTCTGAAGATGAAGCTATGAAGGTAGTACATACGTTTATTTCTACTGATTTTGAAGGAGGAAGACACGAGAGAAGAGTAAATAAAATAGCTGCAGGATTATGTTAAGAGTGGTATTTACAGGATGTTTTCTGGCATGCTTAAGTGTTTTTACTGGTCATGGTCAGGAAAG
The DNA here is from genome assembly GCA_964616995.1 of uncultured Comamonadaceae bacterium. Lineage (GTDB taxonomy): Bacteria > Bacteroidota > Bacteroidia > Flavobacteriales_D > Sanyastnellaceae > ASP10-05a. Next base: position 1,705 of record CAZTVP010000267.1, on the reverse strand, counting down.
AGCTAAGGATTCTTTAGCGGTGCAATACGCTAGTACAATTACATCAGCAGAACTCAAAGAACACCTCATGATTTTGGCTTCTGATGAATTCGAAGGAAGAGAAACAGGAATGCCTGGTCAAAAGAAAGCAGCAGAATACATAGCCAATTACTTCGAAGAATTAGGAATTCCACCCTATTTAGGAGGAGATACATACTTTCAAGAATATCCGCTAAAACGTGAAAAATATACTGCTAGTAAATGTTCGATTGATGATAAAGAATATGAGTTCATTAAGGATTTTTACTTCTTTGGAAGTAGTGTTAATAGAGATTTAACACTATCTGAATTAACATTAGCTGGTTATGGAATAGACTCTGAAATATGGAATGATTACAGTGGTTTAGATGTTACTGGTAAATCAGTAATGATACTCTCAGATATTCCTAGAGATAAAAAAGGAAAAGCCTTAGTAACAGGAGAGGGATTTGATATGTGGGCAGCAGACTGGAGAATAAAAGTAGAAGCAGCTAAAGCTAAAGGAGTAAAGGAGTTAATCATAGTGAATCAAGACTATGACAGTTATATGAGTAGAGTGAAATACTACTTAGAAAATCCAGGAATGTCACTCCTAGATGAAAGCGGAGAAGAGAGTACAGAAGATTTTCAAGTGTTTTTCATTTCACCTAACATGGCCAGTGATTTATTAGCTGAGTCTAAGAATAAAAACCTGAAAAAATACAAGAAGAGAATTCTTAAAAAGAAGTCTCCTAAGGTCAGAGAATTCAAGTCATCTTTGAGATTAATTCATAAGAATAAAACTGAAAGTTTTACTGCTGAAAATGTGCTGGCTTTTATAGAAGGAACGGATTTAAAGGAGGAGATAGTAGTGGTTACAGCCCATTATGATCATATAGGAAAGAAAGGGGAGGATATCAATAATGGAGCTGATGATGATGGTTCAGGAACTGTTTCAGCTTTAGAAATAGCTCAAGCTTTTCAACAGGCCAAACAAGAAGGAAATGGGACAAGAAGAAGCGTACTGGTAATGACAGTGAGTGGTGAGGAAAAAGGTTTATTAGGCTCTAGATACTATGCAGATAATCCTATTTATCCACTTGAAAATACGGTTACCAATTTGAATATAGATATGATAGGTAGAGTAGATGAAGCGCACGCAGATGATGAAAATTATATCTACCTCATAGGAAGCGATAAACTAAGTACTGACCTGCATAAGATAAGTGAACAGGCCAATGCAGATTATACCAATCTAATGCTGGATTACACGTACAATGACCCAAATGACCCTAATAAATTTTACTACAGGTCAGACCATTACAACTTTGCTAAAAATGGTATTCCGGTGATTTTCTATTTCTCTGGTGTACATGAAGATTACCATAAACCTACAGATACTCCAGAGAAAATCATGTATGATAAACTAGCTAAAGTGGCTAAACTTGTTTTTCATACTGCTTGGGAATTAGCCAATAGAGAATATGCTCCTGTGGTGGATAAGGTGAATGAGTTTAAAAATTAAATAGATTAATTTTCTGCTATAAGCTTATCCAAGAAATCTTCAGTTTCCTGAACGTAATTAGTGTAGTAATCACCAGTTCCTGGGCCATAAAATCCAGTGTGGATTTTTCTTACCATACCGTGTTTATCTAGGAAGATAGTAGTTGGAAAAGAGGTGATAGCATTTAGCTCAGAGAACATTTCG
>CAZTVP010000266.1:0-4489 GCA_964616995.1 uncultured Comamonadaceae bacterium | reverse complement strand
TGTATGCTCTTGTATACTTGATGGTGAAACAACTGTAGACAATACATTACCGATTCCAGATTCTAGCAAAGATGATGCTGAGGCAGCATGTGATGCTTGGGAAACTGAAGGAGAAACTTGTACTTTAGATTAAGATATTAGTTCTTGAAAGAATTAAAGCCACTTCACTAGAAGTGGCTTTTTTTTAAATACTCAAAAGTTAGCTTACTTTTAAAATTCAAACCATATTACAATTCAAAATGAAAAAAATATTATTTCTAGCGGTAGTTTGTGTAGCTATGGCCTCTTGTAAAAAAGATTATGAATGCTCATGTGTATCTGTGGTTAGGGTCACTGCTATAGATAGTGACGGTTTCTTTTCTAGCCAAACAGAAACTACAGTGGAGACAGTAGCACTCTTTGATAGAGTGAAAGAAGAAGACGCCAAAATGATGTGTGATGATCTAATGGGTACAGAAGAAACTGTAAATACTGAAGATAATATTACCACTACTGAACTTAGAAGTACTACTTGCGAATTAGAAGAGAAGTAATAGGTGTTTAGCTAAGAAATTCTATTTATGACAACCAAAAACGGTCTGAAATCCGGTTCATGTATTTAGACTTATTTTTGATGCTCAAACTATATTTATATCAAAATGAAAAAATTATTATTACTCGCTTGCGTATGTGTGGCTATGGCTTCATGTAAAAAAGATTGGGATTGTACATGTACTACTGTTATTACTGATCCTAGTGGGGTGGATTCTTCTTCATCAGTAACAACTACTATTGAAAATGAAAAAGAAGATGATGCAGAAGCTGCATGTGAAAATGGAAATTCTTCTATAGAGTTTTTCGGAACTACCACTACAATCACATGTGAATTAGATAACTAAGATTTATTAAAGAATAAATCTTAAATCTGTTTTCTGGAAGAAAGCAGATTTTTTTTGCCTTAAAATCAGACGTTTAAAGAATTTATAGTAGAAATTTTCAATTAGATTGAACCTATTCCAAAGTGACTTGTACAGGGCTGTATAAAAATTCAAAAAACATACAATCTCATGAAAGCAAATCACATTTTTTTAGCCCTTTTAGCTGTAGTTCTCAGTGCTACTTCTTATGCTCAATATAACTCTGTAGCAGGTCAGAACAGAGTAGTAAAAAGAGAAATCCAACAAGTTCAAGTGTTGGATGAAGCCGGTGAACAAGTATTGGATGACTTCGGGAATGAAGTATATGAAGAAGTGGAAGTAGAAGTTCCGGTAGCTTCAGATACTTATGGAAACGCAGCAGGTTCAGAATATGACTTAGCTACAGATGGAGCATTCGAAGGAAATACCATAGCTGTTCTTCATCTTTACACAGGAGAAGGCTTCGATTTTTCTCTTCCTAAAGCTGCTTTAGCAGAAAAAGGTTTTTCTGTATTCAGATGGATAAATAGTCCTCCACCAGCAGAAGAGCTGAGAGAAAAACTTAAAGATGCATGTCAGCTTTGGGTTATCAGTGACCAGCACCAGAAGCTTACAGATGAGCATGCTGAAGTAATTAAAGAGTTCTTTGATAGCGGAAAAGGACTTTATATCTGGGGAGACAATCAGCCATATTACGCTGATGCTAATTTCTTAGCTCAGAAGATTTTTAACACTACCATGAATGGAAATACATATGCTGCGCAAACTGTAGGAATCAGCGGTGAAGGAAATGCCAGAACAGGAATAGTAGATGGACATTTAATAGCTACTGGTGTGGCTAATATGTACGAAGGAATCACCATAGCTACAGTAGAACCTACTCAAGATTTAAACCCTCTGGTTTATGGAAGTGCGGATAATTTGGTAGCTGCAGTTTATGAGAAAGATGGAAAAAGAGCCATCATAGATGGAGGTTTTACTAGACTTTATTATGCTTGGGAAACTGCCGGAACAGATAGATACGTGAAGAATGCAGCAGCATGGTTAGTGAATTATGAGCGTTTCGGGGAGATGGTTTATGATGAAGATGAAGCCATGAAGAAAAAAGAGGAGATAGAAGAAATCAAGAAAAACCAGAAAGAAGACAAGTCAGAAGTAATTCAGATTAAAGCAGAGAAAGGAGACTTGAATGATGAAGTAATAGATTTCGAACAGATGAACATCTCAAGAAATTTGATATCACAAGAGGAGATGATTTTCATCAATCAGGTAAATAATGGAATAAATATTGAAGAGGTACAAGAAGATTAAGGTAAAAAGTGAATTTAAGCATTTCACTTTTAGAGAGAGCCAGCGGTTATACTGCTGGCTTTTTTCTTTCCAGTCTTCTTTCAATTACTTGAATGGTCAGAATGAAAATACCAAGTTTTACCAGAAAGCTAGGAACAAATGACTTTAACACAGGAAGTGCTTCCCATTCATAATTAGGTATTTGTGTCCAATGGTAAAATCCTGAACCTATGATAATTACATGCCCTAAAATGAATAGACTTAGTGCCATTAATGTTTTTTTGGACTCTACTTTCTCAGCTAAGAAACCAAGAACAATAGCAGCCACTAAATATCCAAATAGATATCCTGTGCTTAGTGAATAACCATGTTCTAAGTCTGGAATGAGGTAATGAATTCCACCTTGATGTCCTGCAAATACAGGCAATCCTGCCAACCCTAATAAGAGATAAACCAAGACAGACAAAGCTCCTATTCTGAGGCCAAAAATGACAGGTGCTAAACATACCATCAGCGAGCCAAATTTTATATCAGCTGTAGGACTAATCACCCAAGTAAACGGAGATATAAAACACACTGCAGCTGTACACAGAAGAAGTTTAAGAATAAAGTCTTCTAAGGCTTTTTCAGAAAAGCGAATGTACTGATTGAACATATTTCTAGCTAGGTAAAGAGAAGATTACTCTTCTGTCTTTTCGTATTTGTAGATAAATATGGAGCCTTCTTCCAGCTCTAAGCTATTGTTAGATGGGTTCACATCTGCTAAACGAGCAGAGTTGTCTATTTCTATGCTTTTCACTTCTGAAATAGGAAAGTCTATGTTTAAATCATACTTGGTCTCTACCCATGGCCAATCTTCTAGCTGAGTCCAAGAACTGAAACCGGATTCTTCCTGTTTTGCACCGCGCATAATAACCATGGGAATGTAGTACATGTGCTGAGAACCATCGTTTTTAGTGATGATAATGTCTAAGGGCATAGGCATGAGTTCAAATCTCTCTAGACCAAGCGTAAAGGAATCGTCCGCAGCTTTCACTGAACTTATTCCATAGTCAATTTTCCGAGTGCTGTTTACGAAGTATTGTAGATACCAGTCCAGTTCCATCTTGGCATTTTTCTCGAATACTCGGATGAAATCATTAGGGTTAGGGTGGTGGAATGCCCATTTATTAAAGTAATCCAGCATAGATTTTCTGAAAGTCTCTTCACCCACAATGTAACGCAGCTGGTTTAAAAACACCGAACCCTTACTATAGGCTGCAGAGCCGTAGGCATAGTTCGTATTGTAGTGGTCTGCATGTGTGCTCATAGGTTCTTCATCTCCAGAATTGGCTAGCCTGATATAGCCTTGGAGAGAACGGTAATTAGTAGGAGTGCCATCATCTCCAAATAGATACGTCATGCACTCCCCGCTAGAGAATGTAGTGAAGCCCTCATCCATCCATTCGTACAGACTTTCGTTAGTGGCTAATAGTCCTTGGAACCAACTGTGCGCCATTTCATGAGCGGTTACGCCCACTAGACTTCCCAAGCTTCTTTTTCCGGTAATGAGTGTAATCATAGGATATTCCATACCACCGTCTCCTCCTTGAATGATGGTGTACTGTGGATAAGGATACTTGCCGTAGTTTTCCGAGAAAAACTCCATGGCTTTTTTACTGTATTCTTTCAGTTCTGTCCAGTTGGAATTTATTTCTTCATCATCTTGGTGAATGAGATGAAGTAGCGGCCCATTCGGCACTTGGATTTTTTTATGGATGAAGTCTGCATCTGCCGCCCAAGCGAAGTCTATAACATCTTCAGCTTTCCATTTCCATGTGAGGCGGTCTCCTTTTTTATGTTTCACTTCCTTATCAGAATAACCGTGACCTATTTCATCAGCGTTTTGTAAAACGCCTGTAGCACCTATCATGTATTCTGCATCTATGGTAATGTTTACCTCATAATCTCCCCATACGCCATGAAACTCTCTACCTACATAAGGTACAGCATGCCAGCCCATACAGTCATACTCACACATTTTAGGAAACCACTGTGTCATACTGTAGCGCACCCCCTCAGCGTTTTGTCTTCCAGACCTTCTGATTTGAAGCGGTATCTGAGCCTCGAATTCCATCTCGAAAACTGCTTTTTTTCCTGACTTAAGCACTTTAGGTAAATTCACTTCCAGGATAGTCCCTACTACTTCATATTGAACTTCCAGACCGTCCATAGTCAGCGACTTTATTTTCTGATAACCTTGCTGTTCTGGAGTCAAACCTGCTATTCTGTCACCTACTCTTGAATCTGGGTCGGCAATGGTT
>CAZTVP010000265.1:398-4497 GCA_964616995.1 uncultured Comamonadaceae bacterium | reverse complement strand
AAAGCCTACAGACATCCAACTTTTTACGATTTACCAGACGAGATAAAACACATGTAATGGAAAACCAAAAGTTATACGATTACATACTCACTTTAGGAGATAACTCACTGATTTTGGGACATAGACTTTCTGAACTGTGCGGACATGGCCCAAGTTTAGAAACGGATATAGCGCTTACGAATATTTCTCTTGATTTATTCGGGCAGGTGAGAAACTACTTCCAATACGCTGCGGAATTTGCAGGTGATGAAACTACTGAAGATTCCATTGCTTTTCTAAGAGTTGATAGGCAATACCGAAATACTTGGTTAGTAGAACAGCCGAATGAAGACTTTGCTCATGTGATTTGTAGACAGTTTCTGTTTGATTCTTACCACTTGCCATTAATGCAGCAATTGTGTGAAAGTAAAGATGAGCAGATAGCTGCCATAGCCAAAAAGAGCGTGAAAGAAGCCAGTTACCACGAGCGATTCTCCTCGGAATGGATGAAGCGTTTAGGTGGAGGAACAGAGATTTCTAACCAGAAATTACAAGCCGCTTTAAATCACTTATATCCGTTTGTAAACGAATTTTTCCAGGAAACTGAACTGGATAAAGAGATGAAAGCAAACGGAATAGGAGCCGACTTGGAGAAGCTGAAAGAGTTGTACTTTCAAAATGTCCACGCACTTCTGACAGAAGCAGAACTAGAAATTCCAGAACCCGTTTGGAGACAAACAGATGGAAAGCTAGGATTTCACTCAGAGCATTTAGGATTCATCTTGGCAGAGCTGCAGTACATGCAGAGGGCCTACCCTAATTCGGAATGGTGATTTGATTTACGATTTTAGAAGTACGAGTTACGATTTGCTTATTTCTCTATACTTCGCTTCGCTCAGTGACGGAATTTGGAAAATAGGTTCGCGAGGATAGGTGATTGAGCCCGACTGAAAGGAGGAAAGTCGAAAGCACCGGTTGAGACTTGCCAGCCGGCAGGCTGGTTTGAGATTAATTTCGAATTTCAAATTAATTTATAAGTATTTGCTAGAAACACAAGACATATCATCAGAAGTAGTGGAAATCCTCAGGACGGTTCATGACCCTGAGGTTCCGGTGTTGACTATTCTAGATTTAGGAGTAGTGAAATCTGTGGAGGTGAATGGTAAGAAGGTTTATGTAGAAATCATTCCTACCTATTCTGGTTGCCCTGCTATGGATACCATTTCAGATGATATCAAAGCAGCTCTCCGATCCAAAGGTTATGAGCCTAAAGTAAAGTTAGTTCTCTCTCCTGCCTGGAGTACGGACAGAATCACTCCTGAAGGCAGAAAAGCACTAGAAGATTATGGGATAGCCGCTCCGCTCAGTGTTTCTAACGATAAACTTGCGCTAAGCGGTGAAGCTCAAGTAGTGAAATGCACACACTGTGGCTCTACGAATACTCGACTAGTTTCTCAGTTCGGAAGTACCGCTTGTAAAGCACTTTTTCAGTGCAATGACTGCCACGAGCCTTTTGATTACTTTAAGTGTTTGAAGTGAAAATATTTGGTAATTTGCATATCATGAGAAATTGTCTAATTCTTTTAATGCTATTTTGTTTGAACTCTTGTTCTAGAACTGTAGATGATACAAATATCAATTGCTTTTCAAATTGCACAACTATCCAGGGCTATTTTGTTCACTCGCAAAACCAAGGTGTATCAAATATCCCACTAGAGTTTAGCTCGGAACACAAACAGGAGTTGACTTACTATTCTAGAAAAATCAAGGAAGGAAACTCGTCTGAAGATGGTTTCTATTCATTAGATTTTTACCTTGAAGACCGAGAAGTTTCTGGATACTATAATCTTATGCTTCAATCTGATTTGGGTCAGTTTAATTCTTACGAAGAATTTTTCGGTCCTTCAGATTACTATGATTCTGGATACTGGAATATCATCAACTTCTCTAATGGATTGGAAAGAGATAGTAATTACACTTTCAACTTTTATCTACCCCAAAAAGCAAAAGTACCTGTTAGACTAGAGAACTTTTCTCCAGATTATTACAGTGACTACTGCAAAGTCTATTTCCGCGTGCCATGTGGTGAGGCTATTCAAAAAGGAGATGTATTTATACCCATTGATTCGTTAGGTGCTACTGTAGAATTATTAGAAGTGAATGAAACCGATACTACCAAGTATTTTCCTAAAGTCCCGATGGCGTTAAATGACACCACTATCTTAATTATCCATAAAAGAGTAAATAGTGTTTATTCAAATGAGATGAGGAAGGTTTACTTAACAGATGATGATAAAGAACAGGAATATGTGATTTCTCTCTAAACCAGCATCACTCTACTTCTCCTAACGGATACTACATCAATGGCTCAGTAAACACCAACTAAAACTTAAATAATCTTTCTTCCCAAACTTTAGTACCGCTTTTATCTTCTAAATACAATAGATAAATTCCAAAGGAAAAACTGGAAAGGTCTATTCTGCTAATCGATTTGTGAGGCTCGAGTAACATGCATTTGCCCAACGCATCATATACACGAACAATCAAATCATTTTCTCCTTTAAGATAGAAAACCCCATCCTCAGAAGGATTAGGATAAACCAAAATACCATTTAAGTAAATGTTCTCAGAAACACTTAATGGTTCATAATAAGAACCGCATTCTTCTCCATTTTTAGACCAATAAGTCAAAACTGTTTGTCCTCCATATCCACCTTCCCATGAACTGAAGCGAGTCTTCACTCTACCAAATCCACGAGCGTAAGAGTTATACTGCTCATCTATACCTGCCAAATAAGGAAGACACTCTTCCAAATAATAATTTTCATTTACTTGAAAGGCCGTATCTAAACAAGATATATTAGTATTATAAGTGATGTAATTCTCTCCCAACTCTTCAAAATTCAAGACACATGTAGCGGACAAACTATCTACCTCTTGTAGAATAGGTGGAGGGCCTGAAGCGGTAATCACAGAATCCAAGTCAGTATAAAAAACTATCGAATATTCATCATAGATTGATTCTATCTCATCATCCTGTGAAAATGGTAGTTGAATACTAGATGACGAAAATTCGTAGAAAACCGTATCTAAATCATCTGAATACCATTTATCCACTACATAATTCTGACGATAACTTGGAGGCCCAGAATTCGGTGTACTAGTGTATTGAAATAGATCTCCAATCTCAAAATCATAAATTTCACCTATGGAAGGATGCTGCTGAGAAAAGGAATCAAATTGAATAAGCAGGAACAAAAGTAATAGTAGCCTCATGATGTCTAAAATTGATTCCTTGAATATACAACAATCTCATTATCAACTCTCCAACTACAATTAAACACCATCTCTTTGCCAGCAGTGCTATACGCTTCTACTTAAAGATTTACATTCAGGCCTTTTTATTTCTAAACTCTAATTTGCCTCTTCTACCAGGAAAGGAATATTTCCAGTAGCTACATTTCCATTTCCATCATGCGCAAAGAGGAATAGCCTGTATTGACCAGGACGAACCGGAGCATTGAACTCAACTTTATCCTTTTGGAAATCTGATTTCTTAAAGATGCCGTTTAAAGGTTTAGGAGCTCTTTCTTTATCTCCACCGGTTTTCTTATCGGTACTTTCAGGAATCACCTGCCATTCATAAACGATTTTGTCTCCGTCTGCATCTTGGATATTTACACTAGCTGTAAGCTGCTCTCCAGACTGGCAAGTAACGTTTCCGAAGGCGTTTTTTCCGTTCAGCTTATAATCAGCTATAGTAGGTGCCATATTAGAAGGTTTTTTACCTGACCACCCTTCTATGAGCACATCCATCACCTGGGACTCTTCTCCTTCTTCCGTAAATAATCCGAACCATGTAGAAGTATGCTCCTGCTTTTGTCCCCATAGAAAAACGTACGAACCTAAGCAGTTTTCTTTATCAGATAGAATGGCCTCACAGCTCTTTTTGTAGGTATCGGCTTTTTCTGAGCTGGTTTCTTCTATAGAAGCTCCCCACTCAGTTTTAGCTACTTCCCACCATCCATAAGGGCCCCATTCTGCCACTATGTAAGGCTTTTCCCAGCCGTAAGCTTTAATTGCTTCTGGCAGATAGGAAATATTACCGTAAGTATTCACT
>CAZTVP010000265.1:0-388 GCA_964616995.1 uncultured Comamonadaceae bacterium | reverse complement strand
AATATCTAAGCTTGGAGTGTACTTGTTAATCAGTTTTACCTCGGCTACATCTAAACCAGCTGTTACGGCCATAGTAGGGTGATTTGGATCTTCTTCCTTCACCATTTTACAGATATCCTCTAAGTGTTTCCACACATCGAAGTTAGAGTAGTCTAAATCCATTTCATTACCCACACCCCAAAGAAGAATAGCAGGGTGGTCTTTATACTTTCTAACCGTTTGTCTGAAAGTTTCTAACTGCGCTTTAATGGCTCCTTCATTCGTATAATCGAATCCTTGTCTTTCCTGCCCCATCCATATACCGAAGCATACCGTTAAACCATGCTCTAGTGCAGCGTCTAAAACAGCATCAGTATTGGCATCTACACCCCAGGTTCTAATGGAGTTT
>CAZTVP010000264.1:0-4507 GCA_964616995.1 uncultured Comamonadaceae bacterium | reverse complement strand
GTTTGCTTTGATAGCTATGTTTACCCTTATCATTTGGTATTTCCTCCCACAGGATCTTCATGAATCTTTGATTCCATTTATCATTCTGAGCATTTATAGTGCATTAGTTTTTCTTAGGAGTAACGATGAGTAAATTGTACTATTCATACATGGACGTCAAATCTAATCGGTATTCTAAAGGAGTCTTCTCAGCTTTTCTATGGCTTGTGTTGATTATCTGTTTTTCTGGCTGTAAGAGAGAAGAACATGCCTGGCAGTCAGACTATGCTTTTCCAATAGCTCAAGGAACTCTCGATTTTCAGGATATAAAAAATGATGATTGGCTAGACCTCTCTGGAGAAGTGGTAAAGGTTCATTTCTATGATACGCTGGCACCGCTTAATTTATCTGAAATTATAAATTTGGGTGATACCGTTCTTCAAGCAGACTACACTCCAGATATAGGGTTTGGACCTATTCCATTTGGAAATGACCAGCAGATTTTTACACTGGATGAAGATTTTGAATTTGATTTAGAAGGAGCCCTATTGCGCAGCGGAAAAGTAAAATCAGGATTCTTAAAAGTAACCTTCGAGAGCACCGCAGACGGATACCTAGATTTATCTTATGAACTTCCTGGAATAACCTTAGATGGTGATTTCTTAACCTTAACGGGCCAGGCTGAACCAGCTACTTCCATAGATACATTTACAGATGAAATTTTAGTAGATATCTCAGGTTACTCTTTAGATTTTACCGGGGAATCTAGCACAGAAAGAAATACACTTGTAGGTTCACTTAATGTGTCCACATCTGCTGAACCTGAATACACCGCACAGATTTTAGGAAATGATGTAGTAAGTGTAAATATGGAACTACTGGACTTAGAGGTAGAAGAACTTAGGGGATACTTCGGGCAGTTTAACAGAGAATTAGATGAGATCATTATCTTAGATTCTGTGTTATATCAGGGTGGTTCATTGAGCCTAAGTGAGGCTAATATTCAACTTGAATTCATAAATAATTTCGGGGTAGATGCACGTATTGAACTGGAAGAGTTTAGCACGCAGAATTCTTTTACGGGAAGTAGTGTCACTCTAGACACTCCTGGACTGTATGAACCTTTAAATATTACTCGAGCAGTAGAGACTATAGAAGGAGTTCAAGCGAGTTCTGTCTCTTTTGACTTTGATGATAACACGAACCTTGCAGATGCAGTGAACATCACACCTAATCAACTGGCATTAGTGGGGAGTGCAGAGTTAAACCCACTTGGAGATATTTCTGGAGGATTTGACTTTTACTTGGATAAGTTCCCATTTCAGATAGTAGCAGACGTGCAGTTTCCTTTATGTCTAGGGATAGATAGCTTAGTTCTGCAAGACACTCTAGGTCTCTCTATAGGTGAACAAAAGAACATAAAAACCTTAGAAATCACTGCTAAGGTTTTGAACAGCTATGGAATAGGCTTCAAGTCTGATTTTACATTAGAGAATGAGGATGAACCACTTTTTTCTATTCAGGTAAATGAAAGTGTAAATGAAGAAGAGGTAGAGACTGTTACTACATTTAAGCTCACAGAAGAGGAGTTACAGCGCTTCTTATCTTCAGAGAGTATTTTAGTCAAACTAGAAGTGAATACAGCTTCAGAAGATGAAAAAATCTTAGTAGAAGATCATGTAGAAGTCATACTAACCGGAAAAGTAACTTATGAGAATTCGTTTTAAATATATCCTTTGGTTTGTTCTTTCCTGCTCAGTGACTTCTGTCATTTCTCAGCATGCCATAGATTTTCCTTTTACGGAGTTAGAAGAAAGAAGTCATTCCCTTGAAGTAAGAGCGGAATTTGATTATTTCTCAGATCACGTGCAAAACAGCCTAGTTACCAATTCTATATTCGGAGGATTTTCTGATAGAAATTCTCTGAAAGACATGGTCTCCGATATGGATGGCTATAACACAGTGGGCGGTTGGTTTGATGCAGGGCTGCGTTACAGGGCTTTTTCAGATAGCGTAAAAATGAAAAAGAATCGAAGCATTTTCCTGGAATTCGGAACAGCAGGTTTTGGGTTTACTGCTTTCCCAAAGGATGTGTTTCATCTCACTTTTCTAGGTAATGCAGATCGTTTAGGAGAAACCATGAATCTGTCTGGATTGAATAGTGCTTATATGACTTATCAGTACGCTGGTCTTGGGTTAATGAATGAATCTACAGGGAGTTACATCAGTTTTAACCTCATAAATGTTCAGGACTACTTTTCTACTGAGGTAGATGAACTCACCTTATTCACTGCAGCAGATGCTACTGAACTGGCACTTGATTATAATGGAAGCGTTATGCTTAGTGATACCTCTGCGGCAGGTTTCTTGGTAAACTCAGGTACTGGATTAGCACTAAATGCACGGTACAATGTACAGATGCCATCCAATAATGACATCTTCTCCATCGAACTCAGGAATGTAGGTGCATCATTACTAAATGAGAGAACACTTCATTTAGAAGCGGATAGCTCATGGCAGTTTACAGGAGTAGCCATAGAAGATTTATTTAGTTCAGATAATCCATTATCTACTATTACTCTGGAGGATTCGGTAAGCTACAGTTCAGAACAAGAAAGGCAATTGATTCTAATGCCATCGGATTTACGTAGTACTTATTACCATAGCATTAATAGTAAAGATCACCTGGCTTTTTCGCTGGGCAAAAGGTTTTTCTCAGAGCACCGAGCTGAGTTGGGCTTTAATTATTTGCACCGCGAATCAGAAAAAATAGGCTATAACATAGGAATCAGTTATGGCGGATACGGTGGTTTCAGAGTAAATGCGGGCGGTTACCTTTATTTAAAAAACTGGAGTTTCTTTTTAACCACTCAGAATCTAACAGGCGCATTTCTAGATTCAGCTCATGGAAGAAGCGCTAGCATAGGAATTACTAAGTCTTTTAGAAATACTTAAATGAATTTACCCGATAAAATAGCTTTTAGTTCATCTGATAATTTCTTCTTATTAGCAGGGCCATGTGCAGTAGAGAGCAGAGAGCTTGTATTAGAAGTGGCAGAGCGCGTAAAATCCATCTGCCAAAAGCTTGAAATCCCATACATTTTCAAAGGTTCTTATAAAAAAGCCAATAGAAGTCGCCTGGACTCATTCACAGGCATTGGAGATGAAAGAGCATTAGGCTATTTAGCTGAGGTCAGTGAAATTCATGGATTGCCAGTAGTTACAGACATTCACTCGGTAGAGGAAGCTCGCATGGCTGCCGATTATGTGGATGTACTGCAGATACCAGCCTTTTTATGCAGGCAAACAGAATTACTGGTGGCCGCAGCCAAAACGGGCAAGTTTGTGAACATTAAAAAAGGACAGTTTCTAGGGCCAGAGAGTATGCAGTTTGCGGTAAATAAGGTGAGGGAGTCTGGTAATGATAATGTCTGGATTACAGAGCGGGGTACTACATTTGGCTACCAAGATTTAGTGGTAGATATGAGAGGAATTCCTACCATGAAAAACTACGCACCAGTGGTAATGGATGTTACGCATTCACTCCAGCAGCCTAACCAAACTAGTGGAGTGACAGGAGGCCGACCAGAACTAATAGAAACCATAGCTAAAAGCGCCATAGCAGCAGGAGCGGACGGCTTGTTCATAGAAACTCATCCAGATCCTAGCAAGGCCCTCTCAGACGGAGCTAATATGCTTCACTTGGAGCATTTAGAGCAGTTATTGACTAAATTAGTGAAGTTGAGAAGAGTGGTTAAAGAGTTGTGAGCGAGCGGCATCAACTAATTACAATAATTTAAAGAATGAAAAATTTCATCATCGTTTTCATGAGTTTAGGAAGCTTTTTGGGAGCAAAAAGCCAGTTCTTTTACACCTCATACTTTACAGGTTCGGAAACAGATATAACTACTTCACCAGAAGGTGGCGTCTGTCTTATGGGAGGAGCGGGAGAAAATGATAATGCCATGCGCTGGTTTTTAGAACGCGCAGATGGCGGAGACATACTTGTGCTCAGAGCTACAGGTAGTGATGGTTATAATAATTACTTATATTCTCAGTTAGGCGTAGATGTAAATTCAGTAGAAACTATAGTTTTTAATTCAGCGCAGGCAGCAGATGAGGAAGAAGTGCAGGAGAGTATTGAGCAGGCAGAGGCTATTTGGATAGCAGGAGGTGACCAGTGGGATTATATTAGTTACTGGAGGAACTCACCTATTGCGCAGCTCATAAATGAAGGTATTTCAGAAAGAAATATAGTGATAGGTGGAACCAGTGCAGGAATGGCTATAATGGGAAGTCATTATTTCTCCGCTGAGAATGGAACCGTAACCAGTACGGAAGCTCTAGCCAATCCATTTAGAGATGACGTAACTATATCTAATGAGCCATTTATTCAGAACAACTGGTTAAATGAGGTTATTACGGATACTCATTATGATGCACCTAATAGAAAAGGAAGACATGCCACATTCATGGCTAGAATTTCTACTGAACAGGGTATAAGAATTAAAGGTATAGCTTGTGAAGA
>CAZTVP010000263.1:0-4510 GCA_964616995.1 uncultured Comamonadaceae bacterium | reverse complement strand
CTGTTTGCATTGGACTTCTTTCGGGATTATTTGCTGTGTTTTTAAAATGGTCAGTGAGCTCCATAAGAGAGCTTATTACCTCAGGAACTATGGGTAAAACTCTTGGTGGATTTTACGTTTTATATCCTCTTTTAGGAATTGTAATCACCGTTTTTCTGGTGAAAAGAGTTATTCGGAAACGCATATTTTCAGGAATTCCAAGCACGCTTTATTCTATAAGTAAAAAGCGGAGCAATGTGAAAACGCATAACCTTTATTCCTCTCTGCTCTCTAGTATTTTCACGGTGGGTTTCGGAGGATCGGCAGGATTGGAAGGGCCACTTGTTCAAACAAACGCAGCTTGGGGTTCAAACCTCGGCAGATTGTTTAAAGTAGATTATAAAACTAAAACCTTACTCATCGGGTGCGCAGCTGCCGCGGCTATGGCCGCCATTTTTAAAGCTCCTCTGGCCGCAGTGGTTTTTGCAGTAGAAGTGCTGATGTTAGAATTTTCAGTTTCGAGCTTAATTCCGCTATTGGTTTCTTCTATTTCTGCTGTTATGATAACTGGATTTTACGGTGGAGATGACTCTTTAATTCGGTTTAATCTACTGCATGAATTTCAGCTGAGAGAAACAGGCTATTTTGTTTTACTCGGAATACTCACTGGACTTTCTTCAGTTTACTTCAGCAGGTTATACTTAAGTATTACCACCACATTTCAGAAAATTAAAAACTGGAAGGCCCGTGCTCTGTCTGGCGGGGTGCTGCTGGGAATTATCGTTTGGGTTTTTCCTCCGCTTTATGGTGAAGGATACGAAATACTGAACCAACTCATTTCAGACAATGGCTATAACCAGCAGTTCAGAAGTATAGCTGAAGATACATTCTTTGGCAATTGGACGGAAAGCGCTTGGCTAATGCTCGTCTTTCTTTTTTGTCTGGTATTATTTAAAGTAATAGCTACTTCGCTGACCATTGGTTCTGGTGGAATCGGAGGAATATTTGCACCCTCATTATTTATGGGAGGAACACTCGGTTTTTTCTTTTCACGTTTTTTCAAATACTACGAAATCAATACTTCTCTCCCATCAGAAAATTTCACACTCGTAGGAATGGCAGGGCTTATAGCAGGAGTGCTTCACGCTCCTTTGACAGCTATTTTTATGATAGCAGAAGTAGCAGGAGGTTATGGACTTTACATACCTCTTATGCTTACTGCAGCTACCTCATATTATGTTTCTAAGTCGCTAATGAGCACCACCATTTATACTAAAGAGCTAGCGCAGCGAGGTCAACTGATTACTCACGATAAAGATGATGCTGCCATGACGCTGATGAATTTAGATGAGCTGATTAGCACTGACTTTAAAACCTTCTTCCCAGATCAATTATTAAAAGATGCAGAATCCATTCTAGAACAAACTGACCAACTGCTCTATCCTGTCATAGATAAATATGGAAATCTACTAGGCCAGGTGACTATAGATGATTTAAGGCCGATTCTTTTTAAGCCAGAAGTATATTCACAAGCCAAAATAGCAGATGTGCTATCTGCATCTCCAGAAGTAATTTCTGTGGATGATGATATAAAAATTGTGATGCGAAAATTCGAGGAAACGGAAGCTTGGAAGCTACCTGTGGTCAATCACACAAAGTATGTAGGAGTTATTTCTCGAACTCAGCTTCTATCTGCTTACCGGAAGGAGATTCGGGATTCGAAGTTTGAGATATAATAGCCTTCACTGAAGTTTCGGCCATTGAAAAGGTTTGAGGTTTGAATTTATGATTTTCGATTGACCCTTTTTGGACATTCGAATAATCGTATTTTTCACCTACTCATTGTAAGTCATTACATCATGACCACCTTTTAGTAAATACTGATCTCTTTCAAAGAGTTTCATGTCTTCATCTACCATTTCATTAACTAGTTGGTCAAGTGTGTAAGTCGGTTCCCAACCCAATTCTTTCTTAGCTTTAGATGGATCTCCTAGAAGCTGCTCTACTTCTGCTGGGCGGAAGTATTTAGGATCTACCTCTACTATTATATTTCCTTTAGCATCTAATCCTTTTTCTTCTTCTCCAGTTCCTTCCCATGTTACTGGAATTCCCGCTCTAGTGAAAGCTTTTTCTACAAACTCTCTCACAGTTACCATCACACCTGTAGCCAATACATAATCATCTGCTTTCTCCTGCTGAAGCATACGCCACATACCCTCTACATAGTCTTTAGCATGTCCCCAGTCTCTTTGTGCATCCAAGTTTCCTAGGTACAGCTTCTTCTGAAGTCCTAGCTTGATCTTAGCGGCAGCACGAGTGATTTTTCTCGTTACGAAGGTCTCTCCTCTCCTTGGAGATTCATGATTAAACAAGATACCGTTACACGCATAATAATCGTAAGCCTCTCTGTAGTTTTTAGTAATCCAAAAAGCATAAAGTTTTGCCACGCCATAAGGGCTTCTAGGGTAAAAAGGAGTAGTTTCAGACTGTGGTACTTCCTGCACTTTTCCGTATAGCTCTGAAGTAGAAGCTTGGTAGAATCTGGTTTTCTTTTCCAGTTTACATATTCTAATGGCTTCTAATAACCTGAGTGCTCCAGTGGCATCTGCATTGGCAGTATATTCCGGCATATCAAAAGACACTTGAACGTGACTCATGGCAGCTAGATTGTAAATTTCATCTGGCTCTATTTCTTGTACTAATCTGATGAGATTAGTAGAATCTGTGAGATCTCCGTAGTGAAGAAAAAAGTTCACCTTGTCCTCATGCTGGTCTTTGTATAAATGGTCTATTCTATCTGTGTTAAACAGAGATGACCTTCTTTTTATCCCGTGCACTTCATACCCTTTTTCTAGCAATAACTCCGCTAAGTATGCTCCGTCTTGACCAGTTATTCCAGTTATAATGGCTTTTTTCTTCATAGCCACAAATTTAGGGATTGTGTTTGATTACCTTGTCAAAAAGCCAATGGTTTAAACCGTTGGCTAATAACAATCTCAATGCTCCAACTGCAGCTCCGTCAAATGATGGTAAAACCCATCTGGGTTTTGGATGAGTTCCTCGTGAGTGCCTTCCTCTTTTATTTCTCCTTCTGAGAGGACTAAGATTTTATCTGCGTTTCTAATGGTACTTAGCCTATGGGCTATAACTATACTCGTGCGGTTTTCCATGAGTCGGTCTAGCGCGTCTTGAACTAGCCTTTCAGATTCTGAGTCAAGTGAACTGGTGGCCTCGTCTAGGATTAAAATCTCAGGGCTTTTTAACACGGCTCTGGCTATGGCTATTCGCTGACGCTGACCTCCGGAGAGCTGAACTCCTCTTTCACCTACTTTAGTTTCGAATCCTTCTGGAAACTGCTGGATGAAGTCTAAGGCATTGGCCTTGCGGGCTGCTTCTGTAATTTCTTCAGGTGTGGCATCTGGCTTTCCGTAGGAGATGTTTTCTCCGATGGTTCCCCCGAAGAGGATTACTTCCTGCGGCACTAGTGCCATTTGATTTCTTAGTTCCTTGAGTCCTATTTCTGAGGTAGGTTTTCCATTGAACTTTATTTCTCCTGAGGTGGGTTCATAGAAGCGTTGCAATAGTGAGATTATCGTACTCTTACCCGAACCTGACGAACCTACTAGAGCTACTTGCTGACCTTTTTGCACCTCGAAATTTACCTGCTTCAACACCTGAACATCTGGACGAGATGGATAGTAGAAGTTCACGTGCTGAAACTCTATGGCTCCGGTCAATTCTTCCTTCACTTTGGTATCATTCAGGACTACATCTTCCGTGTCTAGGTCTAGGATGTCCATTACTTTTTCTATGGAACCGATTCCCCTTTGCAACGCGCCAAACTGAAAAGCAATACCTGCTATGGAACCTCCGATGAGCCCAGTCATCAATATAAAGGTCATGAAGTTCTCATTCCCGAAATCTGCCGTATTCTTTAACTCCGCACCTTGGATGATTACCACACCTATGGCTCCGAACATAAAAAAGACAATAAACGTGCTGAGCAACCCTCTACCAATGGCTCCGCGCATAGCATTCTTACGAACTTCACGGATGGCTTTCATGTAACGATTGGACTCAAAAAACTCATTGGCAAATGACTTTACGCTTACTATGGCAGTGAGCGATTCTTGGATAATGGTGTTACTATCAGCCACAGCATCTTGCGTATTAGACCCTAACTTTCTAATGTATCTTCCGAAGACAACCGCTAAAATGGCGATTACTGGAACTACTGCTAACATGATGAGTGTGAGCTGTGTAGATACGAAAAACAACATTCCTATTCCTAAGACTATCATGAGCAACTGTCTGAGAAGCTCAATAACTGTAAGTGAAATGGTTTCCTGAATAGTGGTGATATCCGAGGAAACTCTAGAGTTCAACTCACCTATTTTACGTTCATTAAAGAACTGCATAGGCATGTTTATGATTTTTTCGAAGGTGTCTTTTCTCAATGCCAGCATAGCTCTCTCTGAGAACAAAGCGGTAACATATACTCTTAAAAATGAATTTATACTCTGAAATGCCA
>CAZTVP010000262.1:0-4511 GCA_964616995.1 uncultured Comamonadaceae bacterium | reverse complement strand
ATGCTTCAGAGTGGGCTGCTAGTTCCGGTAAATCCGAATAGTAAAATCGGGATTTTTAGCCAGATTCTAACTGACATAGGAGATAATCAATCCATTGAAAATCAGCTTTCCACATACAGCTATAGGTTAAGAATGATGAAAGACTTCTTAGAACGAAGTCATAAACGCACGCTTATTCTATTGGATGAATTTGGTACAGGTTCAGACCCAGAGCTTGGCGGTGCAATGGCTGAAGTATTCTTCGAAGAACTCTACAACAAGAAAGCTTACGGAGTAATTACTACGCATTACAGCAATATCAAACTTAAAGCTGACAAACTGAGAAATGCCATCAACTGCTGCATGCTTTTCAATCAGGAGACCCTTGAGCCTACATTTAAGCTGAGCATAGGCTCACCTGGGAGCTCATTTACGTTCGAAGTAGCTGAGAAAAACGGAATTCCTAAAGATTTAATTGAAAAAGCTAAATCTAGATTGGATGACAGGAAAGTGAAGATGGATAAGCTTTTATCAGCGTTGCAAAAGGAAAAATCTCAGCTGGAGGCTATCAATAAAAAGAACGAACAAAACGCCAAGCAAGCCAAAGCAGCAGAATCTAAATTCCTAGATAAAGCCAAGCATTTAGAATCCAAAATGCAGACTCAGCGTGATTTAGCGGAAGAAAACAATGTTTACATCACTCGTGGAAAACGAGTTTCTCAGTTTATAGACAAATTTGACACTAGAGCTAAGAACAAAGAACTATTAGCTGAAGTTAGAAAATACCTAGCCGTAGAAAAGACCAAGATTCTTCAGATTCAGAAAGAGCAGCGACTTAAAAAGAAGGCTCAAGCTAAGGAAGATGCTAAAAAGAAAATAGTTAGACAGAATGACGAACAGAAACGCATTACTGTGGGTTCGAAAGTTCGGCTAATTGGAGCTAAAAAGACAGGTGAAGTAATAGCTAAAGAAGGAGCTGAGGTAACTGTACTCTTTGGGAATTTGAAGACTAAGATTAGCGTTAAGAAGCTTAGGTTTATAAGCTCTAATTAACGAATCAACTGCACTGTCCCATTTCTTACCACAGCGTCTTTTCCGTTTTCTAGGTTAACAACCAGCTTCCAAGAATACACTCCTTCTGCCGCGTAATGATTTCCTCCTTTTACGTTTCCATACCATTCAGTGGCTGGGTCTGAGGAAAAGAAAATAGTTTCACCCCATCTATTATACACGGTAAAACTGAAATCCGTGTAATCTGTCCCAAAAAATGAAGGGATAAATGAGTCGTTCAGACCATCTCCGTTCGGAGTAAATGAGTTAGGCGTGTAGGCTACTATTTCGTCTTTTACTTGAACTCCCACAGTTACTGTAGAAGAACAACCAAAATCATTAGAAGCCACCAGCGTTACTGGAAAAATCCCGTGAGTTAAAAATTTATGATTTGGATGAGTCGTAAAGCTGTGCGCTCCATCTCCAAAAGTCCAGTAGTACAGATTAGCTCCTGAAGAGTGATTGATAAAACTAGCTTCTGGAGCTGTTATTACGTTTAGTTCCTCTTCTGACAAAGAGAAATCTGCTACTGGCGTGTTATTTAAGAAAAAGACTTCAGGGTATTCTAGTTCGATATCACATCCATCTGGACTTTCTACAGTTACTGTTAAGTCATACGCACTTGGCTCATCCAACTCGAATGAAGGGCTATAACCTGAAGCAGTCTCTTCATTAAGGTTCCATAGATAATTATTAGTCGTAGAACCAGTATTCGTTATATCTAATGTGTAGGGAGAGCATTCTTCTTGAGCAGAAAACTCAAACTCTAATTCAGGTCTAGAAAACACTTCTATAGTCTGCTGGTGTTCTATCAGACATTCATTTTCAGCTGTTATACCTTGAACTAATAGCTCGATTTGCCCTTCAGCATTAATGATGAAATTAAAGTCATCTTCTATAGCAATGAGGGACTGGTCTATGAACCATTCTACACTTTCTAACGCTTCACCAACCATGCTGGCTTCTAACTCCTCTTCTAAACAAAAAGTCAATTCATTTATTTCTAATGAAGTAACTGGAGAAGGATGGATGGTTAGCGTAGTTTCTAACGTGTCATATCCACATCCATCAGTAGCTCGCTGAATGATAACGTAGTCACCAGGCTGAGTGAAACTGTACTGGATATTTTCGCTTAAAAGTACATCTCCATTAATTTCATACTCAAAGCTGTTCCCTCCTATTCCACTATTATCAAAAGCTACTAAAGCAGGAGAACATAAATCTATGCTTGAACTTGTAAAATCTGCGCTAACAGGGTTTGGCTGAACTAGTATCACTTCATTATGGGTGTCTGTTCCGCAGTCGTTAGTGGCCGTGAGCTCCACAGTAAATTCTTCTGAATCATTTTCAGTAGTGTAAATCTTATCCGCTGGGAACTCTTCATCAGAAGTATCTCCATCTCCAAGATTCCACGAGAATGATGTACCATTTTGACTTTGGTTCACAAACTCTGAGGTAACTGGTGAACAAACACTGGAGAGGTTAGTACTGAATTCTGCTTGCGGTTGGGCTTTTACTGTTAGGGTTTCTTCGTGTGTTTGAGACCCGCATTCGTTAGTGGTGGTTAACCTAATTTCAAAATCTGTGTCTTCAGTTACATCCGAAAACTCTATAGTTCCAGGTTCTTCAGCTATGGAATTAGCCGTAGTAAAATCCCATTCAAATGAAAGGTCAGTTCCAGAACTTTGGTTTTCTACCGTTAGTTCCACCGGTTCACAACCTTCATTTACATTCATAGAAAATAAGGATTGTGGAATATCTATAATCTCTAAACCAGATTCTTCAGCATAACTCTCGCAGCCTATACTATTCCATGCTTTAAGCCCTACTGTATGAGAACCAA
Source organism: uncultured Comamonadaceae bacterium (assembly GCA_964616995.1). GTDB lineage: Bacteria > Bacteroidota > Bacteroidia > Flavobacteriales_D > Sanyastnellaceae > ASP10-05a. The sequence continues at coordinate 1,639 of CAZTVP010000262.1, read as the reverse complement.
GCTCAGTTAATGAGATGGATGGAGTATTGTCAGCTGAATGGACATTACTATTAACAGTCCACTCGAAAGATGTGGCTCCGCTAGTAGAATTAGAAATTTCTATTTCTTCTCCAGAGCAGGCTCTTTCTTCTACTGAGAAGTTTATCTCTGGTAATGCATGAATTTGCACCACTGTAAGAGACGTATCTGCACATCCGGTAACTCCATCTGTAAATCTGTACTGTACTTCTTCTGATCCTAACGATGAGATATCTAGCATCCCAGCGGATGAATCTGTAATAGTACTTCCAACCCAATGGCCACCAGTAGGTTCAAATCCATCTAGCAGGACTTCAGTGGCTTCTATGCAGAAATCAAGCTGGCTAGGAGAATTTAAAACTGGTTTAGGTAAGACAGTAATTATGATTTCATCTTGATTTAAGCAGGTATTTTCTCCAACAGAATAGGCTAATGTAATGTCTCCATTAAGTGCGGTAGGATTAAAGCTGGAACTTGAGTTTTCTACTCCCGTTCCACTCCACTCTCCTCCTGTAGGAAAATCTGCGTTCAACTGAATTTCACCTTCATTTTCACAAACGGAAAAATCACTTCCTGCATTCACATCAGGAATAGGGTTAACAGTAATTTCTAGATTATCTGAGTTTTCACACCCCATTCCATCTATGTAGGTGTACACTAAATTATGCGTTCCTTCAGATGGTGAAACAAATTGACTTCCAGTTACACCTGGGCCGGCCCAACTTCCTCCAGATGGAGAAGCACTCAAATCTATACTAGCTGAAGTATGACAAATTTCAAAGTCTGACTCAGTGTTCACCTCAGGAAGAGGTGCGGTAGTCAAATTAATTTGGTCAAAACTGAAACAACCTGCTTCATCTGCTACGGTCAAGTTAAAACTGGAAGAACCTACTGGAGAAGCTACAGGGTCAGGCACATTGGTAGCACTCAAGTATTCATCATCTCCAGACCACGACCAAACTACTATATTTCCATTAGGACTGGATGCTGTAGCATTGATTTGAAAATCAGTAAACTCACAAACCATTTCATCTGAACCAGCATTGACCGTAGGTGAGGCTAAAACAGTAACTGTCTTAGCATCTGAATCATTACATGAACCAGAACTTGTTACCAAAGTAACTTCATAAACTCCGGGAGAAGAAGGATTGAACTCACCTGAACTCGTAATTCCCGCTCCAGTCCATGAGGTACTAGAAGATGTGGGATAAAAAACAGGTAGATTATTAATACAGACCTCCTCATCTGGGCCTGCGGATTCACCACACTGAGCGGAGAGAAAGCTCGTGCTTAGAACTACACATAAAAGTGCAATTATGATTTGTAAATAGGGCTTCACAATGGCAAATTTTGTTTAATGTAATACGTTGTCTTACAACTGTTAGTTGCAATACTGATGGTTTATTCTACGATTATTTTTCCTTCATAGGATTTACCGTTAAAATATCTACACATAACAAAATATAAGCCAGACTTCAGCTCGGATACATCTACGGTAGAACTTATAAAATTCGCTAATTCTAGCACCACCTTTCCTGACACATCCGTTACCTGAAATAAACACGGTTCACTTAATCCTGAAATGTTTAGCTCACCAGATGAAACTGGATTAGGACAAAGT
>CAZTVP010000261.1:0-4512 GCA_964616995.1 uncultured Comamonadaceae bacterium | reverse complement strand
GGAGTGATAATTTTTTCTTCTTTCATAAAAATGATATTAAAATAATATCATAAAATGGAAAAAGAAGTAAATAAAAGCAGTGGTTATTTAGTGTTAATAATCATCTTAGTAGGAATCATTAGTATAATAGCCGGACTAGCCGTGTTGGACAATCCTATAGTTCTCTTGCTAGCTCCGATAATAGCTATTTTAATTCCAGGGTTTTTTATAGTAAATCCTAACGGTTCTAAAGTTCTCACTTTATTTGGTAAATATGTAGGAACAGTGAAGTCGAACGGCTTCTTTTGGGCTAATCCTTTCTTTAAAAAGCAGAGTATTTCTTTACGTGCTAGAAACTTTGACAGTGAGCGTTTAAAGGTGAATGATAAAATCGGTAATCCCGTACTTATCTCTGTGATTTTGGTTTGGAAGGTTAAAGACACTTTTAAGGCGGCATTTGATGTAGATAAATACGAGAGTTTCGTTCGGGTTCAAACGGATGCTGCAGTAAGAAAACTTTCTGGAAAATATGCCTACGATAACTTTGATGAGCACAATGAGGATGAAGTTACTCTGAGGTCAGGTCTAGATGAGGTAAATGAAGCCTTAGAAGGTGTAATCACCGAGCGTATGGCTATAGCTGGTATAGAAGTGCTGGAAGCTAGAATAGGTTATTTGGCTTATGCTCCAGAAATAGCCAATAGTATGTTAAAACGTCAGCAGGCTGTGGCCATAGTAGCAGCCAGAAAGAAAATAGTAGAAGGAGCCGTAGGCATGGTTCAGGATGCGTTGCAAAAAATTAGCGAAGACCAAATAGTAGAGTTCGATGATGATAAAAAGGCATCTATGGTGAGTAACCTTATGGTAGTTTTGTGTGGAGATAAAGATGCTACACCGGTCATTAATACTGGAACCCTAAATGGATAACTCGGATGAGTAAGAAAAAATCATTTGTGCTTAGAATAGACCCCGAGACATTTAAACTCATAGAAAAATGGGCAGACGATGAATTCAGGTCGGTTAATGGTCAACTAGAATGGATGATTCATAAGTCTCTTAAAGATGCCAAGCGGTTGAAGAAGTGAGGTGGAGAAGAGTTTGTGTTTTGCACCGAGGATAATTGTGAAAAAGTCCTCTAAAAGAATGCTATAACTTCGTTTTAAACAAATAGTTGAAATTTATAACTTGCACGCTGTCTGAGGTGAAATACAGACAGAGATTAAGAGATAAATTAAATTAAACAATTAAAAAAATGAGTGAAGACAAATTAGCTGCTGTAATCAGCAAAGCAGAAGAACAAATTTCAGCATGTGGTGTTTCTAATATTGATAACGCCCTAGTTTCTGATATAGCTGGAAGATTCAAGATGATGTTAGGTAACAAAGATGCTATGTTAGTATCTGGAGGAGACCCTGCAGAGCTTGAAACAGTAAGAAAAAACTTCGTAGAGAAAAAATTAGGAGTAGAAGATAAAGACAAAGGCATGGCTGCTGTTCAGGCTGTAGCAGATAAAATGTCTGATATCAAGATGAAGAATAGAGTAGCATTCTACTACATGGTACAGAAAGAATTAGGAAAATAATTTCCTCTTTTTTAAATAAGATTTAAAGGCCCATTTTGGGCCTTTTTCTTTTTGTTTTAATGTGGAATACATGAGTAAGACTATCACTGTATGTTCTGGTGAAATTGGTTAGATTTGCTTCTTGTAAATCACCAAAAAGGAAAAGAAAATGGGTTGGTTCAAAAGATTAAAAGAGGGAATTACTACCGCTACCAATGAAAAGAAAGAAATTCCAGAAGGTTTATGGTATTCATGTCCAAGTTGTAAGGAGGTTATTCCTTCAGATGAGCATGCTGTGAACATGTGGGTTTGTCCTTCATGTGACTACCACGAGAGAATAGGTTCTTACGATTATTTTTCATTCTTATTTGATGATGGAAAATACCGAGAAATAAGCAAGACTTTTCATTCAGCTGACCCGCTGAAGTTTAAAGATACCAAGGCATATACAGATAGATTAGTAAGTTCTGCACAAAAAACAGGCTTAAGAGATGCCATAAGAACTGCTCATGGAACGTTAGAAGATGAGCCAGTAGTGATAGCTGCCATGGACTTTAGATTTATAGGAGGTTCCATGGGAAGTGTAGTAGGAGAGAAGATAGCCAGGGCGATAGAAAAAGCCATAGCGCTTAAGGCTCCTTTTATATGCGTGTCTAAATCTGGTGGAGCGCGTATGATGGAAGCAGGATTTAGCTTGATGCAGATGGCTAAAACCAGCGCCAAACTCACACAACTCGCAGATGCAGGCTTGCCATATATAAGTGTACTCACTGACCCTACCACTGGAGGAGTTACGGCAAGTTTCGCTATGTTGGGAGATTTAAACATAGCAGAGCCTAATGCTCTTATTGGATTTGCTGGCCCTAGAGTAGTAAAAGAAACTATAGGTAAAGACCTACCAGAGGGTTTTCAGCGTTCGGAATTCGTTTTAGAGCACGGTTTCCTTGATTATATAGTACATAGAAAAGAATTAAAAGAAAAGCTAGCGCTAAGTCTGAAGCTATTAAAAATGGAACAGCCTGAAGTAAAGAAAAACACAGGCAAGAGGGCGAAGGCGTAATTCAATTCTCAGTTCTCAGTTTTCAGTTCGGAGTTGTCTATTCTGTGTTCTACTTTCAGATATTATTTTTTTGAAAATGTGATTGGTTGGATATAATGAAAAAACTGAGAACTATGAACTCTCAACTCCAAACTAATCATTACCTTTGCACCCAATTTTAATAAACGCATAGCAATCATTTAAAGAATATTGTAAGATGTATATAGATTCAGAAAAGAAAAAAGAATTTTTCAAAAAGCACGGTAAATCTGAAAAAGACACCGGTTCAGCAGAAGCTCAAATAGCCATGTTCTCATACAGAATAGCGCATTTAACAGAGCACTTAAAGTCTAACAGAAAAGATAAGAATACTCAAAGGTCTCTGGTAAGACTTGTGGGTAAAAGAAGAGCTCTTCTTGATTACCTTACTAAGAAGGATATCAATAGATATAGAGCTATAGTAAAAGAACTAGGTCTGAGAAGATAAGCAGATTGGTTCTTTTCACATCATACGGAACTAAATAACAAATCCAAAAAAGGGCAATTCATCTGAACTGCCTTTTTTGGTTTTTACTCAGCGCAAAGGGCACCGAGTAGAAAGTACACATAAGAAGAAAACAATAAAATGAGTAACAACTTGCAGGTCTTCAGTAAGACCATCGATTTAGGTGATGGAAAACCAATCACCATAGAAACAGGAAAATTAGCCAAACAAGCAGACGGTTCCGTAGTAGTAAGAATGGGAGATACCATGCTCCTGGCTACAGCAGTATCAGCTAAAGATGCTAAAGACGATGTGGATTTCCTCCCACTAACCGTAGATTACAGAGAAAAATATGCATCCGCTGGAAGATTTCCAGGAGGATTTTTTAAGAGAGAAGCTAGACCAAGTGATTCTGAAATCTTAACCATGAGGTTAATAGATAGAGCATTAAGACCTATGTTCCCAAGTGATTATCACGCAGACACTCAGGTTATGGTTCAGCTTATGTCATCTGATAAAGAGAACATGCCTGATGCTATAGCTGGTTTAGCGGCATCTGCTGCACTGGCAGTATCAGATATTCCATTTGACGGCCCTATCTCAGAGGTAAGGGTAGCTAGAATAGATGGAAACATCGTTATCAACCCTACATTCGAAGAGCTAAAGTCTGCAGATATAGACTTAATGGTAGCTGGAGACATCGATACTATTATTATGGTAGAGGGTGAAATGAATGAAGTTTCTGAGCAGGAAATGGTAGACGCCATAGCAGCAGGTCATGCAGCTATTAAAATACAGTGCCAAGCTCAAATAGACTTAGCAGCACAAGTAGAAAAAGCCAAAGTCAAAAGAGAATACAACCATGAGGATTCTGATGTGGAATTCTATGAAGCTATTAAAGCTGCTTGTTACCAAGCGTGTTATGACGTAGCTAAAAAAGGTTCGGCTAAAGAAGAACGTTCTGCAGCATTCAGAGAGATTAAGGATAATTTCTTCGAGTCGCTTTCTGAGGAGCAGCAGGAGATGAAATACTTATACGGACAGTATTTCAAAAAAGTACAGAAAACAGCAGTAAGAAACTGCATGTTAGAGGAAAGAGTAAGATTAGACGGAAGAAAATCTACAGACATCAGAAACATCTGGACAGAAGTAGATTATTTACCTTCTACTCACGGTTCAGCCATTTTCACTAGAGGTGAAACTCAGAGTTTAACTACGTTAACGCTCGGTTCTAAAATGGACGAGCAGTTAATAGATGGAGCGCTTTACCAAGGAACTGAGAAATTCTTACTTCACTATAACTTCCCTCCATTCTCTACAGGAGAAGCTAGACCTTTAAGAGGAACGAGTAGAAGAGAAGTAGGACATGGAAACCTAGCGTTAAGAGCTATTAAGAAAGTACTTCCAGATACAGAAACTTGTCCTTACACTATTAGACTGGTTTCAGAG
>CAZTVP010000260.1:0-4512 GCA_964616995.1 uncultured Comamonadaceae bacterium | reverse complement strand
GAGACGAGTTCAGAGCGTCTAAAGCTATGCAGCACAGAGTAGAAGCATTAGAAAACATAGAAATCCATTTCAATACGGAAACGGTAGAAGTACTGGGTGAACATGGCGTAGAAGGTGCCAAGGTGAAAAACAATATCACGGGTGAAGAGTCTGTGATTCCATGTACAGGTTTCTTCGTGGCCATAGGTCACACGCCTAACACACAAGTATTTAAGGATTACTTAGATACCAACGAACAAGGCTATATCATCAATATTCCTGGAACTGCTAAGACGAACGTTCCTGGAGTATTTGTAGGTGGAGATGCTGCCGACCACGTTTACCGTCAAGCGGTTACTGCTGCCGGAACAGGGTGCATGGCTGCATTAGACGCTGAGCGCTACTTAGCGGATAAAGGAATTCATTAAACAGATTTACGTCCCGAAAGCTATCGGGATACGATTGATTCGATTTACGAATTTTGAGTATTTAACTCACTAGCAATTGTGGGCGGACCTCCTTTAGGATAAGAGGTGTGCGGTTGATGAATTTACGATTAACTCGAGTTACGATTTACGATTGTTTGGTAGTCCATGCCTGAATAGTATTGACCACTTTTGGTTCAAATCTATTCCTGATCACTTAACCTAACCACCAAACTAATTCAGATATTAGTCCCATGACTAAGTCGTTACTTTTCGTACTTCTGCTAATTCCTGTTTTTATGCAAGATTCGACTAATCCTGTGGATTACACTCCTGAAATGCTCCTTGGGCATATTGACTATGCTCATCATCCTGATTTTGAAAAAATAGAATCGGTGTATACGACTAAACCGAGCATTTACCTTCATAAAGAAGCTTACGCTGCATTCAAAAAGATGTACTACTCCGCTAAGGAATGTGGAGTTAACTTAAAAATCATAAGTGCTGCTCGTAATTTCAATTACCAGAAAGGAATTTGGGAGCGCAAATGGAAAGACGGGAAATACATCAAATACTTCGGGGCCGAACGAGCTCAGCAAATAATGAAATACAGTTCTATGCCAGGAACAAGCCGTCACCACTGGGGAACAGATATTGACCTGAATGACCTAAACGATTCTTACTTTACCAATACCAAAGAAGGCAAAATTGTTTATGAATGGCTGCAAGCTCATGCTCCTTCTTTTGGTTTTCATCAAACCTATACGGCTAAAGACAGCGGAAGAACTGGTTATGAAGAAGAAAAATGGCACTGGAGCTACTTACCTATTTCTGGGCCGCTACTAAAGCAGTACAACGAACTTGTCAGTTATAAAGAAATTCAAGGATTCAATGGTTCAGAAAGTGCAGAAGACCTCAAAGCCATAGAGCTTTATGTGAACGGAATAGATGAGAACTTGAAATAAGTCTTTCTAATCCACATCAAACAAACTCTGAACTCCTATGACATGAGAAGTGGTGAACCCCTCTCCTATTTCGTAGCCAGCTTCTCTACCCAGCTGTCGAGCTCTACCTTCTAGAAACTTGACGAAGTCTTGTCCTGAAATAGGAGTTTTTATACCTGCATCATCTTCTTGAAAGAATTGACTCCCGAAAGCCATAACTGCTTCCATTTTCTTATCAAAATATCCTGAAATATCTACTACCACATCAGGTTTGATGTAACGGTCTTGGATGTAATGAAACACCCTCTTTGGTCTCCAAGGTTCTTGCGCTTGTCCATCTAATTCGGTAGGAATCTTAACGAGTCCAGAGAGAAAAGCGGCTTTGTGAGTTAGTTCAGCTCCTTTGGCATGGTCTGGATGTCTATCTGAAGTGGCATTGGCCAGTATGATTTCTGGCTTATACTTTCTTATGATTCTGATTACAGCTTTAAGAGACTCTTCATCAGTCGAGAAAAAACCATCTGCTAACCCTATGTTTTCTCTAGCCGATAGTCCTAAAACCTCAGCGGCTTTTGCCGCTTCTTCTTTCCTTAGCTCTGCACTTCCTCTGGTTCCCAGTTCACCTTGGGTGAGGTCTAGGATGCCTACTTTTTTTCCAGATTGCACCGCTTTAAGAATGGTTCCTCCAGCAGATAATTCTACATCATCTGGATGTGCGCCTATGGCTAGAATGTCTAACTTCATGTACACGAAATTTCGTTATCAGCCACAAAAATAACCGCTTAACTCTCTATCCAAGTTAATATAGATTCATCAATTGGAAGCGTCTGTGGAGAAACGTCTTTTACCAGTGATCCACTCTCATCTATCAAGAATTTATGAAAATTCCACTGTACTTCATAATCAGAAACGCCATTTAACGACTTCTGATTCAACCAGTTATATACCTCACACTTATCATCACCTGTCACCTTTACCTTAGACATCATCTGAAAAGTAACTCCGTAATTCTTTTGGCAGAAAGCAGCTATTCCATTTTCATCCAATGGCTCTTGCCCCCCGAAATCATTTGAAGGAAAACCTAGAATTACAAACTTATCTCCACCCATTTTTTCATGAAGCTCTTGTAGCTGTTCATATTGTGGGGTTAAACCACATTCGCTAGCTGTATTTACTATCAGTACTTTTTTTCCCTTTAGGCTATTAAAATCGTAAGAAGCACCTTCTAAAGTAGTAGCGCTTAAATCATAAAATCCCATGTTTTCTTGTTCATTGGTGTTAAAGAGGTCAATATTACATAAACCGAGCAGACTTACTAGCACTAGAGATAAAGATGTGATTTTCATATAAATGATTTCTTATGGCGGTGCAAATAATAAAATCTCATCACGAAAAACCCTAAATAACTGATAACCTTTTAGTCACGAATTGCGTATGAAATGTCACTTCGTCCGCTTTAGGGAGAAGTGCAAATTGAACTAAAAGCCTACATCATTCATGACCAGATTCTTACTGTTTTTATCTGTTTGTTTAACTACGTATTCCCAAGCTCAGAAGAGCGAGTTCTATGGAGGTGGATTCGAAGCCAACTTATCTGAGAAGAATTTTCATGAAAAGTCTTTATTCCTCAATATAGATGACGTGTTACTGGCTACAGAAAACCCTGGAAGAAAAGACTCTGCGGAATTGATTCCTTCATTTGACATCTATGACCACTGGGACACCAAAAACATCCACACTTACACTGAAGATTTAACCAGAATGGAAGGTGAAGTAGAATTAGCTTTAGCAGAAACTAAGCATGATTACTGTCACCCGATAGAAGGAGCGGTTACTTCAGATTTCGGGCCTAGAGATGGAAAGTTTCATTATGGAATAGACTTAGGACTTAGAGTGGGTGACCCTATTTTTTCGGCTTTTGAAGGTGTAGTTAGAATCAGTCAGTACAGTCCTTCTTATGGACATGTAGTAGTAGTTAGACATGACAATGGATTAGAAACGCTCTACGCTCATTTGAGTAAGAGACTGTTTAAACCAGGTCAGCGCGTGAAAGCAGGACAAAAAATCGGGCTTGGCGGAAATACTGGTCGTTCAACGGGGCCTCATCTTCACTTTGAGTGCAGATACTTAGGAGAACCTATTAACCCGAATGAAATCATAGATTTTGAAGGTGGAGTTCTAAAAGGAAAGAAACTCGCATTATCCAGAGAATCTTTCTCTTACCTCATGAAAATGAGAAAGAAAAAGTACCATTCTATTCGAAAGGGAGAAACGCTCTACGCACTTTCTAGAAGATATAAAGTAGATGTAAAAGACATCTGCAAGATGAATAACCTCTCTCTCAAATCTACGCTCAGAATAGGTCAAAGAGTTCGAGTTCGCTAGTATTTTACTTTATTGTGCTTAATCAACAAGTTACTTCTAGATATTTGCGGCATTAGAAGCAGATGGAAGAACAAGTAATTTTAGTTGACGAAAACGATGTAGAATTAGGTCTGATGCCTAAGATGGAAGCACATGAGAAAGGTGTATTGCACCGCGCTTTTTCAGTCTTTTTATTCAATGAACATGGAGAAATGCTGCTCCAAAAAAGAGCTTCTTCCAAGTACCATTCACCTGACTTATGGACGAACACCTGCTGCAGTCACCCCAGACAAAATGAAACCGTCTTAGAAGCCGCGCACCGCAGATTAGAAGAAGAAATGGGCATTTCAGCCGAGCTGAACCAGCGCTTTTCATTCATCTACAAAGCCGAGTTAGACCAAGGATTAACCGAGCACGAATTAGACCATGTAGTCACAGGAAACTTCAGCGGTGAACCCATACTCAACCCAGAAGAAGTGGGAGACTGGAGATACATATCCAAAGAAAACCTACTAAAAGAGCTCGAAAACAAACCAGAACAATTCACCGAATGGTTTAAAATCTGCGTGAATCAGGTTTTGGATTTATTCTGAGGGTTAAGTTTATTAGTTGATAACATGATAGGTTGACTAGTAAAGGCAGTCGCACCGTCTAACACACTTAAAAGTGACTTTCAACTTTCGAACTGAGAACCGAAAAGTTGATAAGATGATAAGTTGACAGGTTGACTAGAATAGTCAGTCCTACTGTCAAACTCACTTAAATATGGACTTTTAGTCTTTCGTACTCGAAGGTCCAAT
>CAZTVP010000259.1:3053-4529 GCA_964616995.1 uncultured Comamonadaceae bacterium | reverse complement strand
GTTTGGTATAGAAGAGTTCACTGCCATAGTGAACCCACCAGACTCTTGCATTTTAGCAGTAGGCGCTATTAGACAAGAGCCAGTAGTTAAGAATGGAGAAATTAAAGTAGGAAACAGAATGAAAGTAACGCTCTCATGTGACCACAGAGTGGTAGATGGAGCCACAGGTTCTGAGTTCTTAAATACCGTAAAGAAAATGCTGGAGAACCCAGTAATGATGATAGCTTAACCGCTAAGTCATAATTCTAAAAGCTAAAGCCAGTTTAAAAAAAAAACTGGCTTTTTTGTATCTTGAAAAAAATGGGGCCAGTTCAGTCATTCAAATCTTCTTACGAGGAGAATCTTAAAAAGAGAAGGAAGAGAAAACATAAGCCTTTTGATAACGACATCTCCTACCCAACCATAGAAACCGACTTTAAAGACTTAGAAATGACTGAAGAACTAAAATCTGAGATTCAGACCAATGCCAAGAGGGAAAGATTCATTTTTAAACGAAACCTATTCATCGTTATCATATCTAAGTTAATTCTACTCGGGATGATTTATAGTATGTTCTTTTGACTACTCCACCACAAACTTGCCAGCATAAGGAGTACCATTCAGTACAGCAGAATAATAATATACCCCAGAGTTCCATTCAGCCACATCTATCTTAAAATCATGCTGTCCTGCTGTCAGTGTTTCATCGAACACAGTTCTATCCATGATTTTTCCTGTTACATCATAGATGAAGATGCTTCCCTCCTGAGCTTGCTCTATGTTTAAATTTAGATGTACTTCATTGACTGCAGGGTTTGGAAATACACTTAGTACTGAGCCTTCTTCTAGTTCAACTTCAGTCAATGAACTTGGAAGAGACGTTAGTTCTGTGAGGTCTATGTCTTCATCTCCTTCTTCATATTCTAAGTAGTGGAAATACACTAAAAACATCTCATCTGAGGTGTTTAGTCCAGCAGTAATAAGCTGCGGAGGGTCATTCGGGTTATGTGGATTATCCGCAGTGTTATTATAAGTTCCATTGGCAAAGAATGTACTTCCCGCAGGCACGTGCTGAATCTGCTCAAAGAAGAAAAACTCCTGCCATTCAAAATCCCAGTGCGGAATACGCACAAACGGAATGACCTCATTTTCCGGAGAAACCGCATAACTCTGAATGTATTCTCCCACTAAATGCATGTGCGGAAAAACGCTTAAGACTGATAAATCCTGATTAAAAGGACCAGCCTGAGCCATTACTTCTTCCTGACTGTTAGCAGGAATCCAAAAATTCCAATTCGAAAGAATAGGATAGGTCAGTACTTCTCTAATCTCTGTTTCTTCCTCGTAGAAGTAAAGTCTAATCTTAGTCTGATCTACTTCTCCTGCACTTCCATGAGGATAATGCATAGCCAATACTATGTTAGAGCCAGCTGGTATTGTTATACCCATATTTATATCATCACCATTGCTCGGAAATACCGTAGGAACTGCTCCAGG
>CAZTVP010000259.1:0-3043 GCA_964616995.1 uncultured Comamonadaceae bacterium | reverse complement strand
CATTCGGCCCCACGCATGTGCCACTAAAACTGGTAGGATAATTTCCAGTTTCATCTATATACACCAAGCAGTGGTGCAAGATAGATGGATTTCCTGGCACCACCTCATAGGCTTTTAACTTCTTATCCTCCGTTAGTCCAGTAGGCAATGAAATACAGATGTAATCATCCTGTGTAGCACTAGCATTACTGGTGTATTCCTCCATTTCTAATTCCAAATCAGGAGTAGCTTGGATGAAACCTTGATTGGTATAAACTGGAGGTGGAGGAATCTGAGACTCCTCTCCCAGCGTCATTCCATCCTCTATCCATGAAAGCAGTATGCTCTTTTCTATGGGAGTCATTTTTCTGCTGTGGGCGTAGCTTTGGTACTCATCATCAGCAGTCCACGGTGGCATATAATCTGAACTAACTGCATCTTCTATGGCTGAACTTAAATCTACCACAGCATTATAATCCATGAGTGAAAAAGGTGCTATTCCACTATCATTATGACATGCGGTGCAATTTTCATAAACAATCTCAGCTACGTCTTCAGACCAAGTGAGTTGGGCTCCAGCCCAGTTCACAGCGCATAGGCTAGCACATAAATAGAGTGTTATTCTTAGTTTCATTCCCTAAAAGTACGATTCTCAATTCATTACTAAAAAATCTCATGTTAAATTATCAACACCTCATCCTTTCGTTTTAGAATTCATCTGAGAGCGCATTACTTTGCGGTAGCGTAAATGGAAACCACTAAAAAGAAAAGCATCCTACCCACACCTATTCAACTTCTGAAAGGTGTAGGCCCTAAAAAAGCTGGGCTTCTTCAGCAGGAGCTTGGTATTTTTAACTTCAGAGATTTATTAGAGCATTTGCCGTTCCGGTACATAGATAAATCTCAGTTTCACCGTATATCTGAAATACAATCTGATAGTGCTGCGGTGCAAATCAAGGGCAAATTCAAAACCATAAAAGAAGTAGGAGTCGGCCGTAAAAAAAGGTTGAATGCCATCTTAGAAGACGAAACTGGAGAAGTAGAACTAGCATGGTTCAAGGGAGTGCAATGGATTCGTTCTACGTTAAGCTATGACCAAGAATACATCGTTTACGGAAAACCTAAGCGGTTTAAAAACAAATGGTCTTTCACCCATCCTGAAGTAACTAAAACGAGCGAAGCTAAAAGGAAACTTACTCCTTTTAAGCCCGTTTACCACTCTTCTGAAAAGTGTATTAAAGCAGCATTGCACTCTCAAGGAATAGAAAATCTGGTCATTCATCTTCTACCGCTTATTAGGCATCAAATTCCTGAAACACTGCCGAATTACATCTTAGAGAAGTACAAACTTCCGAGCAGAGAGCAAGCGCTAGTAGCTGTACATAGACCCGGGAGTTTACCAGCATTGCAACGCGCTCTTACCCGATTAAAACTAGAAGAACTGCTCTTTTTACAGCTCATTTTAGTAACCAATAAACTGGCAGTAACCACTAAAATGAAAGGAGTAAGCTTCCCAAAAGTGGGTCAGCTATTCACTTCATTCTACGAAAATGGAATTCCATTTGACCTCACCGGAGCTCAGAAACGAGTACTCAAAGAAGTAAGACATGATGTTCGCTACGGCACACACATGAACCGACTCATTCAAGGAGACGTAGGCAGTGGAAAAACCATAGTGGCGCTTCTCACCGCTCTCTTAGCTATTGATAATGATTACCAAGTGTGCCTGATGGCTCCTACGGAGATTTTAGCTTCTCAGCATTATGAAGGAATATCCGAACTGCTCAGAGATTTTCCGGTTCAAATAGAATTACTGACCGGAAGCACACCTAAGTCTAAAAGAACCGAAATCCATGAGAAACTCTCTACTGGAGAACTGCATTTTCTCATAGGAACTCATGCTTTATTAGAACCTGTGGTTCAGTTTAAAAGTCTGGGCTTGGCCATTATAGATGAGCAACATAAATTCGGGGTAAAGCAGCGCGCTCGTCTCTGGAAAAAAGCTGAAATTACTCCTCATGTACTTGTCATGACCGCTACTCCTATTCCCAGAACACTGGCCATGACCGTGTATGGAGATTTAGATGTTAGTTCCATAGATGAACTTCCTCCAGGTAGAAAACCAGTTAACACCGTTCATAAGTCGGATAGAGAAAGACTTCAGGTTTTTGGGTTTTTAGAAAAGGAAATTAAGAAGGGAAGACAAGTTTACATCGTTTACCCACTCATAGAGGAATCTGAAAGTGAACAGCATTCTATGCTAAAAGATTTATATGATGGTCATGCCGCCATCGAGCGGAGATTTCCCCGACCGGATTATCAAATTAGCATAGTTCACGGTAGGCAAAAGGCTGCTGACAAAGAATATGAAATGAACCGCTTTGTCAATGGTGAAACTCAGATTCTGGTGGCTACTACTGTTATAGAAGTAGGTGTAAATGTGCCTAATGCCTCGGTTATGGTGATAGAAAATGCTGAAAGATTCGGGCTTTCACAACTGCATCAGCTGCGCGGACGTGTAGGAAGAGGTGCTGAGCAGAGTCACTGTATTCTCATGACGGGTTCACTAAAATCCCCAGATGCTAGAAGGAGAATAGAAACCATGTGCAGCACTAATGATGGATTCGAGATAGCACAGGTAGATATGGAAATCCGTGGGCCTGGAGATATGATGGGAACTCAACAGAGCGGTGTGCTAGACCTAAGAGTAGCTAACCTAGCCACTGACCAGAAAATCTTGGCTAAGGCCAGAGAATTGGCGGTGCAAATTCTAGAAGAAGATGAACATCTGAACATGCCTAAACATGAAGGTTTAAAAACAGAGCTTAAGCGCTTAAAAATGAATAAGCCCAACTGGGGCAATATCTCATGATAAGAACATCTAGAGAAGTGGAGTCTTCACATTTCATATTTGAGTGCTAACTGATGGGATCAAATAGAGAAGATGTGTTGGTTGATTTACCTCTACCATTGCACCGCAGATAATACTCGTTAAAAGCTCAGTTTATATATAGAGAAAAGCCCCTCGGTTTCCCGAGAGGCCTTCCTAATTAACAAAGTATAA
>CAZTVP010000258.1:3737-4539 GCA_964616995.1 uncultured Comamonadaceae bacterium | reverse complement strand
TATGTGGAACTTTAGAGCTTATGAGGAACGAGATTTTTACAGAGTGGATCATTTCTTAGCGGCCATGGGAGTTTTATGCCACCCTAACTTTCAGGAAGAAAAGTCTAACGGTGTAGGAATTAGCCTTGATCCTATTTATGAAACAGAAGAAACCTTTTATTTAAATACTCAAGTAGGAGAATCTCTGATTACCAATCCTGATCCTAATTCAGTGCCTGAAGAAATACTATTATACGAAGACCCAGGAAACGGAGCAGGATTTTTAGTCCTTAGGTTATCTAATCTAGTAGAGCCTGGCCAATTAGTAATGGACATAGAATACCTCGATCAAATGAGAGATTATCTAGGAGTTATTCATGATGAGTTTGCCATTCTTTATGACGTGGAAGGAGTAGAAGGATTCGGGATGGACATAGAATACAAAGTTACTGCTCAGGATCAGCTCGCCATAAAACAAGCCAGACCTTGGGTTTCTTTCTGGGCCGATATTAATGGAGACAATGATCTAGGAGTAGCAGAATTCTTAGCTCCTCAGTCTTCTTCTACTTTGGGCAATAATGAGCTCGTTACGGTTAATATCGGAAATTTTGGTTTAAATGATATGACTGATTTTGACTTAGAACTCATAGTAGATGGTGTATCTGTAGAAACCATGAATGTTCCTGGAACTATAGAACCATTTAGTAGCGGAGATTACCAGTTTACTCTTCCTCAGGATTTTTCATCTGTAGGAGAATACGAAATCAGCTGCGTGGTATCTCACCCTAATGACGAGTATGAGAATAACGATACGCTAACTTAT
>CAZTVP010000258.1:726-3727 GCA_964616995.1 uncultured Comamonadaceae bacterium | reverse complement strand
AATAGGTAGCTTTAGCTCAGTATGCGGTGGGAATTTAGAAGCCAATGCTATCATCTCTAACCAAGGAAATGTTACTATAAATCAAATAGAGCTAGAAGTGATTCTTAACGGAATGGTGGTAGATGTTGTAAATGAAAGCGTGAATATCACTTATGATGAATCAGAAGTAGTGGTTCTGACTTTAGATGATAATGTTTTACCAGATGACAATGACTTAATCTTAAATGTATTAAGCGTAAATGGTCTTTCAGATGAGAATGGTGCTAACAATACCGTAAACATATCCACCTCAGCATCCGAATCTACTTATGACTTTATTACAGTAGTAATTAATACTGATGATTATGCTGGTGAAACCACTTGGGATGTATTAGATAATTCTACTGATCAATTTATAGCTTCTGGTAATGCTGGCGGACAAGACTTTACTGAATTCACTCAACAGGTTTGTGTAAACTATGAATCTTGTTTCACACTTACAGTGTATGATTCTTTCGGAGATGGAATCTGCTGTGCGTATGGAGAAGGAAATTTCTATGCACTAGATGCTGAAGGGAATCAACTAGTTTTTAATGATGGTGATTTCGGAAGTCAAGGTGTAGAGTTTTTCTGTCCGGGAGATGGTGGATGTAATATCTCTGCTGAAATAGACATCACCCACGATTTAAATGATGATGGAGCCATAGCTATATGGGTAGATTCTGGAATAGGTCCATATGAGTATAGTATAGACGGTGGAAATACTTTTACAGATTCTAATACATTCTCTGATTTAACAACTGGTGAATATGACGTAGTAGTAATTGGTGGATTAGATAACTGCCAATACTCAGAAACTGTAACACTGGAAACATGTGAATTTACAAATGCCAGTATAGAAGCTACTTTCGTGCCTTCTACGGTAAGCACAGCTGGTTCCATAAGTATTTCACCTACCTCAGGAGAAGGGCCTTATCAGTATAGTATAGATGGTGGTCAAACATTTATAGATGAAGGAGAATTCTTAAATCTCCCAGTTGGAAACTATAATGTAGTAGTTCAAGACGGTGCAGGAATCTGTGAGTTTGAAGCTAGTGTTCCTATCATAGTGGACACTAATCTAGGATTAGATGAGAATGAGTCATTAAGCAATGAAATCATAGTTTATCCTAATCCAACCCGAAATATGGTGACCATAGAATTCAAGGATTTCTCAGGTATTTCAGAAGATGTAATCATAGAGGTGTTTGACAACCTTGGAAGAACTATTAACAAAGGAATGATGCCACAAGGAGGAACGGGAAAAACCACCATTGATTTGAACGAATATGAATCAGGAACTTATTTCATTAGATGTTCTAACACTTCGTTTAGAGAGTCATTTATGGTAATGAAGATTTAAGAATTACCTTAGGAAGAAGATATAAAAGGCGGCTTATTTAAGTCGCCTTTTTATTTGCGGTGCAAAACACAATCTATTTTTAGTTAACCGTCTTTTAAGTAAAATCATTTAGTCTTCCCGTAAAATCATTTAATCATTGAGAATTACCAAAATTTCCTTTGTGGTCACAAAACACAAAGAAATGAAGGTTACAAAAGAAATGCACGATAAAGAGCTTCAAGCTCAGTACTCTCAGTTTAAAACGCTCATAGCCATGAACAAAACCAAACTCGGTTTAAAACTCATGAATGGGCTAGTAAGAATGACTAAAGGACAAAAAGTAAAAGATGTAGTGAACGAAACTCATCATATAGATAGCACTTTTACGAAAGGACATAAGATTCGTACTCGAGTGTATAGACCTGAAGGCAATAAGCAAAACCTACCTGTAATGGTTTACTTCCACGGTGGAGGCTATATGATGGGTATTCCTGAAATGGCCAATGTTTTTTATGGAGATGTGCTCAAGAGAAAAGACATTGTAATTGTAAGCCCCGATTACAGATTATCTCAAAAAGACCCATTTCCTGCAGGATTTAATGACTGTTATGACACTTTACTTTGGGTGAAAGAAAATGCTAAAATGCTCAATATAAATCCTGAAAACATCATTCTAGCAGGACATAGTGCAGGCGGAGGAATGTGCGCTGCAATAGCTCTTAAAGCCAGAGACACAAAAGATGTCAACCCTATTTTTCAAATGCCTATGTATCCTATGCTAGATCATAGAATGAATACTTCCACAGCAAAAATGATGGGTTCTACCATGTGGGATGCTGAAATCAATGCAAAGGCATGGGGACTTTATCATAAAAACCTGAGTTCTCCAATACCTGCTTATGCATCACCTTCTCTCAACAAGGACTATAGTGACTTCCCTCCTACTATTAGTTTTGTTGGAGACTTAGAGCCGTTTTATGATGAAAATGTGGCCTATATAGAAGCGTTAAAAAAGGCAGATATCCCCGTTAAATTCAAGATTTACGAAGGCGGATACCATGGATTTGAAGTAGGTTCTCCTAAAGCAGAGATTTCAAAAAGAGCAAATAAATTCCAACTTGATGCTTTTGAAGAATTTTATGACAAGTATGTTAAGTAAATTTCAAATCTGAAAATATGGAAAGGACTATTGAAATTCATAAAATATCAGAGTTGCATCAGATGAGTCAACTCCCTGCTCCCAAGCATCAACTGGTAAGTGTGATTCATAACAAAGATTTAAAGTCTGTTTCTCAGCTCCAGGGCGTAAAAGTCATCAATCACTTGTATGCTATCATTTTCAAGTCTTCAGATGCATGCAGTTCCTTTTCTTATGGCAGAAACTCCTATGACCATGAAGAAGGAACTCTCGTGTTCACTGCTCCTGGTCAAGCTATGATTTTCACAGAAGATCAGGAAGAACAGACGATTGATCCAGACGGATGGTCTTTATTATTCCATCCAGATTTATTTCGAAAGTCTGACCTGTCGCAGAAAATGAATAAGTACTCATTCTTTCATTATGATTCTAATGAAGCACTTCACCTTTCGGATGACGAAAGAATTGCCATTGAAGATTTGCTGCATAAAATCGTTCTAGAA
>CAZTVP010000258.1:0-716 GCA_964616995.1 uncultured Comamonadaceae bacterium | reverse complement strand
ATACAATCAAACACTCGACAGACACAGTCAGAACTTAATTATATCGAACATTGAATTATTTCTGGATTATTGTCTCAGGTTCTATGATCGTCAATTTTATTCAAGAACTAACTTGAACACAGATATTGTCTCCAAGTTTGAAAAATATCTAGCCAATTATTACAGTACTGGAAAAGCGCTTGAAAATGGAATTCCTAATGTGGAAAGCTGTGCAAAACAGTTAAACTACTCTCCTAACTACCTCAGCGATTTACTCAAAAAGGAAACAGGCAAAACAGCACTTGAACACATTCACTTTTTCTTGATTGATAAAGCCAAGAGTAGTCTATTAAACAGTTCTGATTCTATAAGCGGAATTGCTTATCAATTAGGATTTGAATTTCCTCAACGGTTTAGCAACCTTTTTAAAGCCAAAACAGGAATGAGCCCGAAGGAGTATCGAAGTTTGAACTAAGACCAAGTAAATTCTCCTTCCCTAGATGAAGAATTAAAGGCTACATTTAGTCTTTAGTTTGACGTGAAAGAAATAGAATCATACATAGAAAACTACCTTGGAATTAAAGGAAAGAGCTTGTCTTCTGTTGCTGACTTATTCAAAACAAGTGATTTAGATAAAAATGACTTTCTCCTCGAAATTGGGCAGTATTCAAATAGCATTCACTTTGTGAAATCAGGTTATCTGAGAATTTACGCCTATGACCAAAATGGCGATAAGG
>CAZTVP010000257.1:0-4566 GCA_964616995.1 uncultured Comamonadaceae bacterium | reverse complement strand
AAGCCAAGTACGGAAAGTTTTCCATTTTAGGAAATCATGATTATGGGGATTATGGATTAGAAAAAGGAACCGAGGAATACAAAGCTAATCTCGATAGACTCAAGCAGATTCATGGTGAAATGGGATTCGAGCTACTGTTAGATAAAACAGTTGAACTCGAGAAAGGTGGAGATATTATAGACCTCATAGGAGTAGAAAACTGGGGGAGAGGAAGATTCCCAAAATACGGAGACTTCGGCAGAGCTACCAAAGGGGTAGACTTGAACAGATTTAACATACTCCTTTCACACGACCCCACGCACTGGGAAGACCATATCATGGACAAGGAAAATGTAAACCTCACTCTAAGCGGTCATACCCACGGATTTCAGTTGGGAGTAGGACTTGGGAATTACAAATGGAGCCCAGCAGGACTACGTTTTGATAGATGGAGAGGTCTTTATCAAGAGAACGGAAAGTACTTGTATGTAAATACAGGTTTTGGGTTCTTAGGTTTTCCAGGAAGGGTTAATATGGCTCCTGAGATTACTGTATTTGAGTTAGGTAGAGGGTAGATTTATTCTTACCTATTATTAGTTTCATAAATAGTGTCCAACTGTGAAAAGGAAATCGGGAACAGGTTTAATTTTCTCGTGTCAAGCTGGTTATAGAACACAGCTTTCGTTTTTTTATATTTGTCTTGAAATAAACAAATTATGAGGTCTAGTAAAAAGACTTCTGATCGACCTTAACTAAATCAATATATGAACGTCAAGATTATCTGGAGAAGATGGATGATGAAGAGTTTCTGTCTAGCGTTTTTATTGTGCGGAGCCTGTTTGGCCTTTTCTCAAAATTCAAATTTTCAGAACCTTTTAACGGCAAAAGAACTTTATGTAGATGGTGAGTTTAGTGAGTCCTATTCCATTTTACAAAACATATCGGAAGGTGTAGACTTAAACGAAGTGTTATACCTAAAAATCATGTGCCTGCATAAGTTATATGAGAATAGTCCAGAATATGCTAAAGAACTTGAGAGTTATTTATCCACTTATTTTGAAGATCATTCTCCATTAAACAATGCCATTTATGAATATGAAGATGTAGTAGATGTTTTACTAGACGTTAATTTTTTTAGAGCTAAGGATGAGGAAGCGCTCATCAAATTGAGCGTTCCTATAAGTGGAATGGACACTACTCTTTATCAGAATAGAGTTAAGAAAATAGAGTCCTATTTGGCCAATACACCTAATTCTTATCACCGAGATTCTCTAATTGGGTTTTCTCAAATGTATGAGGATTCACTTTCCTTAAGCCAAAGTTATTATGCTAAAATTAGACTCGATAGCGTGCGTAGAAGTAAGATCAGTAAAGTGGCTCGGTTTTCACTTCTTGAGTTAGGGTATAACGTCTATCCAAAATTTTCTAATGTACGCACAGTAGGAACTATCTCTGACGTAGGGCCGTTTTTAGCTCAGGGAAATAATGACTATCCAGTTTCTCTTCCTGACCAATCTTATGATCTATCCATGTTTAACATCGGTATTAATTTTCCGCACACTAATAGGTGGAAGTTTAGTGTGTTGTATTCCATATTATCTGTGGGGGTTAGAAGTTGGGAGTTAGACAGCATTTCGGTTTTAGAACGTCCTCATGAAAGAGGAATAGCCAGAAACATTTTGAACCTGAATCTAGGATCTAAGTTTGGTTTAATGAGTACTTTTTTAATTAACCCAAAAAGAAAACTAGGTATCTATTATAGCATTAATCCGGCATTTAGCTTTTTTCCTGAAACGTACTCTTTTACAGATGAAGACTTAAATGAGACATTCGTAGTTTCAGACAGGAGGAATCTTATTTTTAGACAAGAATTAGGGGTTAGATGGTACATGAGTTCTAGTTTTTATTTAGGAATATGTTATCAATTTGGAGAATATGGCTGGAAGACTTCACTTTCTGAAAATACCCTACCTAATAGTGATCAAAAGCTTAGTTCTGTTATTCCTTTTGAATTAATAGGAGTGCGTTTGGGTTTTTAGATGATTCGGAAGATACTTGTATATCTGCTTGTTAGTCTAATACTCCTGGCCTTTCATCTGTGGTATTTTAATCTCTCTTATGTTAATGGTTCTGAACTTTCATTCATAAGTAACTTGATAGTCATAGATGAATTTAGTCAAGATGAGAATGAAACCCTTCAGGATAAGTTCTTATTCATAAATACTTCTTATGATAATCAGTTAGTCCCTTTTACTGGAAGTATGGGATTAAGTGGTAATACACCCATAACTGATAGAAATAAATTACTCACTTTAATAACTGGATTAGATAAAATCAATAATCCGCAGTCTTTTGTAATTTGTGATATAGATGTATCAGTTCCTACTGCTGTAGATTCATTATTTATCAGTTCTCTGATCCAAAATGAAAAATATATTTTTCCGTCTACCTTAGAATCTAACTTTTCTGAATATGCGGTAAACAATCTAACATTTAAACCTTCAAGGTACAGTTCTTATGACGGGACTATGGCTAAAATTGAGTTGTGGGATGACGAAGGGGAGTTATGTATGCCTTATTACACCTACTCTAAAATTCACCCAAATTCAGGGAAGTTTGAACGGTATTTTTCATCTAGTGGATTTTTTCCGAGAAATATATTCTTGAGGAACTTTTTAAATGAAAATAGCTTGTACGAGAATAATAAGATTTTAACCCTTAGTGAGGCTGTTAACTTATTGTCTATTCCTGATTTGTCTGCGGTGCAAGAGGTTTTTAAGGATAAGATAATTCTCCTAGGAAATATGGAACAGGATAGGCATCTAATTCTCACTGGAGAAGAAATACCAGGAACGGTAATCTTGGCTAATTGCTATCTTTCTCTTGAAAATGGACTGCACATAGTAACATGGAAATGGATGATCTTTGGATTGTTCACCATTTTTATTTTGGTGGTGTTAGCTGTAAAATTCGATAAAATTAAAGATCGAAAATTCCGCAAGCCTTGGATAAGCAAAATTTTGTCATTTCTCTCTTATTCATTGGTAGTCAGTTTTTTTAGTCTTTGTTCTATTCTATGGTTTTCAGTTTATTTCTCATTTCTTCCTATGGCTGTGTTATATTTGGGGTACTCACTTAGGAATCAGTTTAAAAATACTATCGAATGAAAAAACTCTACCTTCTTTGTGCAGCTATATCATTTACAGCAGCACTCATAGCTCAGTCTAGTGCTTGGCATATCATCCAATTAACTGGAGATGTTTCTTATAAAAATCAGACTTTTCAGGTTGGTGATTCTTTGTACAGTTCTGACTTAAGTGAATTTGAATTTAAAGGTGATTTTTCAGCTATTACACTTTATCATGCTGATTATGGAATGGTTAGGTACGATGCTGGAACTTATGTAAAACATAAAAATGAAGGCGCAGATGGTGTGGGAGATGTGCTAGCAGACCTGCTCGGTGTTAAGTCAGATTACCTTGAATTAAAGTCCAGAGGAGATTGTGAATGTATATCTCCATTAGACTGTTTAATTCCTGATGATAAACTCAGTGAGTGGGTGATTTTGTCTAACTCTATAGAATTTTCAGATGAAGCATTTGGGCGTGGAAGGTATTTTTTCCAGTTTGAGCATGAAGGAGAAATTTATAATCGCTTCCTAGATTCAGAAAATAATAAAGTTATAGTAGATGAGTCTGTCTTTCGCCTGGATGAAGAAAAATACTTCGATTTCAGTTCTCCAGCTTTGTTAGCGGTAATCCCTGAAAATGAATCTAGTAGTCCTATCCAAACCATCTGTTCAGTTAAGTTTAAGATAATTACTGAAGAGGTTTTAGAGGCTTTCATTATTCAAAATCAAAGATTATTAGGGAATACACCTACCGAAAAAATGAATCAAGAATTATTCTATTCCCTCTATACTAGCTTCGGTAAAATAGAAAATTGTGAACTAGATACATGGATCAAATGAAATTTAAAACATTAGTTTTCATTTTCTTATTTCTGATCATAGGATCTGATTACTATGGTCAGCGCTTTAAGCAAGACCAAGAAACCTATAGAGCAGCATTAGAACTGTTTTATATAGATAAAGACTACAACAGTGTCATTAAAGCCTGTGAGCAAATAAGCTCACGTGAAGTCACTTTTGAAGTGGAGAGACTATTGGCTAAAGCTTATGTTCAAATAGGAAAGTTACCAGCAGCAGAATTTAGATTGAATGAAGCCTATGAAACGTCAAGTAATGATCCGCTATCTTGGTATCTATTGGGAAACGTAAGAATGCTTCTAGGTAAGTTTGATGTAGCTATAGTTAATTATAAAAATGCTATCAATAGACTGGAATCTAAAAGCAATTTAGAATTAGAAGCTTTTCCATTTATAGAGGCTAAAGGAAGGTGCTACAGGTTAAAAGGAGATTATGATTTGGCCTTGAGAGACATTGAGAGATCTATAGAATTAGGAAGTAAATATGCACAAGTAGAGTTAGCTAATATCTACCTCCAAAAAGGTAAAACCACACAGCTCATAGAACTAATTAACAAGTTAAAAAAAGAAGGTGGATTTGGATTCCACTCAGATTTCATC
>CAZTVP010000256.1:0-4581 GCA_964616995.1 uncultured Comamonadaceae bacterium | reverse complement strand
CTTCCTTAGCTCTCACCACATAAGTCCCAAATTTATAGATGCTCTGAGGAGTAAGTCCTAAATGCCCCATAACAGGTATTCCAGCAGAAAGAACCCTAGTAATGGACTCAGCTATTTCTTCTCCACCTTCCATTTTAACGGCATGACCACCAGATTCTTTCATTATCCTAATGGCAGAATCTAGCGCTTGTCTAGAATTACCCTGATAAGAACCAAAAGGAATATCCACTACCACTAAAGACCTCTCTGCAGCTCTTATTACTGAAGACGCATGGTAAATCATTTGGTCAAGTGTAATGGGAAGCGTGGTCTCATGTCCAGCCATAACGTTAGAAGCTGAATCTCCTACGAGTATGATATCTATTCCGGCTTGGTCTACGATTTTAGCCATGCTGTAATCATAGCTAGTGAGCATGCTAATCTTTTCGCCACGCTGCTTCATGTCTTGCAGCACCTGAGTGGTTACTCTTTTAGCCTTTTTATGAACTGACATAAGGTTAGAGTTTCTATTCAGAAACAAATAAACAAAATCTATGGTTTACTTGGTCGAATTAAGTCAGAGTCTAGACGGCTACTGAGAAACCTAGGCTCAGGTAATTATTCTTCTAAATGTAAGGTTAATTCTAGGCTCATTCATTTTTTTAGATTTTGGAATGGAATGCTGCCAGTTGTTCTGATAGTTTCTCATGACCAATAAGTAGCCATCTTTCAGTAGAATCTCCTGCTTATTAGTATGGTTGTTTTTATGTCTAAAAACCATTCTTCTCTCTCCTCCAAATGATAAACTGGCTATACAAGAATCGTCTAACTCTGGTTCATTATCTGAATGCCATCCCATACTGTCCTGCCCATTTCTATAATAGTTCAGAAGAACCGAATTAAAAGCAAAGTTTAAATCAGTTCTCAATTTTTCTAAAGCAGGCTTCAAGATTTCATTAAAGGGTGTTTCAGGCCACTGAATAGATGAATATTTATATGCTGGGCCGCACCAAGCTGTGAGTCTTGGTTCAAGGTGTTCTTTTCCGAAAATTTTTATGCGGTTTTGCCTCCAGGGAATTGTTTCTTTTAGCGGTGCAAAGGAAAGTTCGGAGCAAAAAAAAGACTCTACCTTTAGAGTCTCTAAATCATTATTGTTCACCTTTCTTTTTTAAGGCTTCAATTTTTTTCATGATTTCATTCGCTTCTGAGTATTTTCTATCTCCCTCAGTACGGTTTACTCTAGAAAGCTCGAAGGCTTCCTTCATTAACTTCTCATACTTCGACTGAAGTATTTGAATTTCACTTTTCTTTTTAAATATCCCGAACATAAGTGTAAAATTAACACTTTCCTTTCTTAATCTCCCTCACGGAAGATTAACTAAGTTATAACTAGTCTGTGGAAAGTAGATGTTTAAAGCATCACGCCTGCTGATTTTCAGGCGTGTAAAGTTTCATATTTAGCTAGTCCTTCTTTGTAAGTGGTCAGTGCTCTCTCACGTGCCATTTTATGTTCTACCATGGGCTGTGGATATGAAAACTCATTCAGGTTTTTAACCCATTTTCTGATGTAAATTAAGTCTTTATCGAATTTCTTAATCTGTTCTGTAGGATTAAAAACCCTGAAATATGGTGCAGCATCACATCCGGTTCCAGCTGCCCACTGCCAGTTACCGTTATTAGCCGATAGGTCGTAGTCTAATAGCTTTTTGGCAAAGTATGCTTCACCCCATCTCCAGTCTATTAGCAGATGTTTACAAAGGAAGCTAGCTACTACCATACGCACTCGGTTGTGCATGAATCCGGTTTGATTGAGTTGTCTCATGCCTGCATCTACCATAGGATAACCTGTTTCTCCAGCGCACCATTTTTCAAACTCTTCCTCGTTATTTCGCCATTCTATGCTGTCATATTTAGGTCTGAAACTCTCATTCACCACTTGAGGGAAGTGATAAAGAATCTGCATAAAAAATTCTCTCCAGATGATCTCGCTTAAGAATACTTCACTCTTTTTTCTGGTTTTATGAATAATCTGCCTAACACTCACAGAACCGAATCTTAGGTGTGGACTGAGGTAGCTTGTTCCATCTTTAGCAGGGAAGTTTCGTACTCCTTCGTAATCTTCTACTTCTGATAGTGTGAATTTTTTTACTTGAATATTAGATTGGACAAATCCCATATTCTCAAGAGATAGGATAGGAGCAGAGTGCTGATATAAATTAGTCCAATGAGGTTCAGTCAGTGGTAGATGCTCTTCAGGTTTAAATAGAGAAAGCCATCTATTTTTATATGGCGTATAAACGGTGTATGGCTTTCCATCATTTTTGACTACTTCATCTTTCTCAAAGACTACTTGATCTTTAAAATCATGAAACTCCACATTCTGACTTTGGAGATATTCTTTTACTTCTTTATCTCTGCTTAAAGCATAAGGTTCGTAGTCTCTATTGGT
Source organism: uncultured Comamonadaceae bacterium (assembly GCA_964616995.1). Classification (GTDB taxonomy): domain Bacteria; phylum Bacteroidota; class Bacteroidia; order Flavobacteriales_D; family Sanyastnellaceae; genus ASP10-05a. The sequence continues at coordinate 2,153 of CAZTVP010000256.1, read as the reverse complement.
ATAGACAGCGCATACTTCTAACTCTGTAATTAGTTGTTTAAAGACAGCCAATGGCTTACCGTGTTTGGTCATAAATGAGCCGCCATGTTCCTTTAGTTCTTCATTCATATCTGTGATTAGCTTATGAATGAAAGACAGTCTAGCATCATCTTTAGGCAGATGCTCTAGGATATCAGAATCAAAAATGAAAAGGGGAATAACTGGATATTCCCCTTTCAGACTATGATATAATGCCGTATTGTCTTCTAATCTTAGGTCTCGTCTAAACCAGCACAGTGCTACTTTCATTTGTCATTGTATTGCACCGCAAGTTTATTAGAAACGAGCTACTTATATGTATCGATTGTTTAACTAGTCCTTAATGAATTTATAAGTTTGAGATGAACTTCCGCTTTGCACCGCTATGAAATATACTCCAGTAGGCAGTGCACTTACATCCAATACATTTTCTTGGAGAAACTCTAGTTCCACCTCTTCTCCTATAAAGTTAAACAGTTGGATTCTGCCCACTAATGATGTCTCAGAAATGAGGTTTAACTTATCACTTGTAGGATTAGGGAATAGCTTTAATTTTTCTTGGCTGTTTAATTCTTCAGTACCTAAAAAGGTCAAGTAACCGTCTAAATCGAATTTAAGAACACTGTTAGTGTTAGCTACGGCAGGAAACTGATTTAAGAATCTTTCCTGACCTTGAACTAGATATACCACTCCATCTATGACAAAAGAGCCAGGAGCCCATCTACTCAAACCTGGATGGCTGGGCATTTGTAACCATGAATCATCACTAGGATCATACTGCCAAAATTCTCCCTCTTCCATATAAAAATGGTCATCTCCATCTCCACTTAAAACATATCCGAATCCATCATGAGAAAACTGCGTGCCTGCCACACGAGCTTCCCCCGGGAAATCATTCATCTGAGTCCAAGAGTCATCTGAAGGATCCCAACGGTAAAGGTCTCTGAAAATTCCATTTCCATGCCCGAAGCCTACGAATGCATAACCATCTAAGTCAAAATAATAAGGGTGATGGCGAGGTACACCTGGAATATCTGTATGAGCTATCCAATTATCTGATGCTATGTCATATTCCCACCAGTCCTTTAAATTTCCAGAGATGGGTCCATCTCCTGCACCCACAAATATTTTTCCATCCACATGAATGAAAGCTGGATGTCTTCTGCCTTCGCAGGGACAAGATGTTAACTGCTCCCAAGATTCATCTGAAGGGTCAAATCTCCAGAGGTCATTGAAATAGTCGAAAGTTTGCGTACTTAGACCGAAGCCCATATAGCCAAACTCACCATCTGTAACACCATAACTAAAGCTTCTGCCTGGACCAGGGAAATCAGACATAGCAGTCCAACTATCAGCTATCGGGTCATATTTATGAGCAGTATTCGTGCTATTGTCAAAAGCATTAGAACCAGTTATAGAATAGCCTATTCCATTAATAGCAAAGGTCACGGGATGATGTTTACTAGCACTGCTAGGTAAAGAAGCCGCGTCTTCCCACTCTTGGCTTTGTCCTGATAAACAGAGCGCTATGCAAGATATACAGAATAAAATTGTTCTCATGATTTTTCGTGTTTTTAGGTGAACTGCGGCTCAAGGTAATACGTTCATATTTTGAAACAATCACATTAGACGTCTTCTTTAGTTTAGCTCTTGAAATGCTAAGAAATCTATCATACAACGACCCCAAGATCAAAAGGGAAGTAGAAAAAGCCGTAGGAAGAAGCTATAGCTGGACAGAACGGCTAAGAAATGGAGGAAATGGATCTCCCAAGTTATTCGTGTTAGAAGCCTCTAAAGAAATAGCTGACTTAATGAATCTGGATAATTCTACTAATGCTGTGAACGTGGAAATAAGGTGGAACGGAATAATCATCAGATTTAGGTCTTTACTGGAAACCTATGGTGTTATCATTCCATTTCATAAACTAGTGGTTTTTAAAAGTGAAGCAGATTGCTACTCTATTTTCTGTGATCATTTAAAGCTAAAACTAAAAGCAGATAACAAGAAAATTCACGCTTTCTTTAATAGAGTTTTAGAATTAAAAACAAAGCAGTCAGGAACTAGAATAGAAGACTTATAACTTAGAACTCAAGCACAAGCTTTAAGTTTATCCTTCTCCCGGTTAAGAAATTAG
>CAZTVP010000255.1:0-4586 GCA_964616995.1 uncultured Comamonadaceae bacterium | reverse complement strand
TTCTTCTGTATAGTGTCTAACTGTAAGTAAGGTAAGATCTAAGTTGTACTTGATATTAAAATCTGAACTAAGCTCTTCCTCAAATTTTCCAAAATTGAAATCTTCTTGATTGAACACTATTGAGAAGCTAACCGCACTGTTCTGCATCAAGTGAATAGTAATGCATTCGGCTGCTAAAAAACTGAAGATTTGGCTCAGCTCCTTTTCCTGCACAAACGATAAATCCTTAGGAGTGAGGCTAACTAATACCTGATTGGATTTATTAATGTAACAAGCTACTTCAGGTGCTAAGTCTATTCCTTCGGTGATTAATGTGCCTTCTTCTTCAGGCTGCACAAAGGACTTCACGAATAGTGGAATTTTTTTGTTCTCCAGCGGTTTAATGGTCTTAGGGTGAATCACACTCGCTCCATAGTACGAAAGCTCTATGGCCTCTCTGTATGAGATTCTGTTCAGTTTTACCGTGTGTTCGTATTTGTTCGGGTCTGCGTTAAGCATTCCTGGTACATCTTTCCAGATGGTAACAGAATCTGCCCCAGATAAATAAGCGAAAATAGCCGCGCTGAAATCGGAGCCTTCTCTCCCCAGTGTAGTGGTTTCACCATCTTGATTGCCTGAGATGAATCCTTGGGTAATGGTGAGTCCTTCTAATTCGTCTGTTAGGTTTTGAAAGTTAGCTTGAGTAGCTGCCCAGTCTACATTGGTAACCTTGTGCTCTGGCTGTGTTTGAATAACCTTTCTAGCATCTAACCAGGTGTTTTCTATTCCGCGGTGCAAAAGGTATTTATGAAGAATAAAAGAACTCAGTAGTTCTCCACGAGCTACCACTTCATCATAACTGTGATAGGGGTCTAACTCATTGTTCTGACAAGTGTTTAGAATAGCTGTAGAACATTCCTTTACAAATCCTTCTACTTCATTTGCTATTCCTAATTCATTAGCAATTTCAGTGTGAAATGTGGTGTAATCATTCAGTAATGTGTTCCTTTCAGAATCAGAAGTAGCAGCTAAAATGGATTCTAGCAGATTAGTGGTCTTCCCCATGGCACTCACTACTACTATGAGTTCACCTTTTTTCTGATGTTGAATGATTTCGACTGCATTTTGCACCGCAGCACTATTTTTAACTGAAGCTCCTCCGAATTTAAATACTTCCATGCTCACGTTTAATTCATAAATTCAGCTAAAAACCACTTCTGTACAGGAGCCGACAAAGCCGATATATTCAGGTGGTCTGAAGCCGTGGCTAAATCTACCAATCTTCCATCTTTCATGCTGATTAAGATATTCTCAGATGCAGGGCTGTAGGCTTTATTGTCTACCATATTATGAATCACAAAGTAAGATGCCTCCTCCTCAGAGATGTTGAGCTCTTGGCTAATATTAGAAGTGATTTTTTGAACCAGCTCTTCAGGCCATCTTTCTGAACTGAGCTTAATTTTAAACAGCTTTCTATTGAGTAAAGCATTGGATAACCGACTTAACACGGCATCCTCACTTTTCGTCCAAGCTTTTATACACGTCATGATATCGTAATCATCAAGCTCACAAAACTTCTCTAACACCTCTGGGTTTTCTTCAAAGTCCGAAAGCGTCTTTTCCGAAGTCATAAAGAAATCAAGGCTATCTGTACTGAATAGCTTAGTTCCATTTTGGGCTAAGTGTTCAACCCTTTTTAAGATGTTTACGAGCATGAACTCAGCACTTAGAACTGTTTTATGAAGATAAACTTGCCAGTACATGAGCCTTCTGGCTACTATGTATTTTTCTATGGAGTAAATTCCTTTTTCCTCTACTACTACTTTGTCGTCTATGACATTTAGCATTTTGATGATTCGCTCCGTGCCTACCACTCCTTCTGAAACACCGGTGTAAAAACTGTCTCTACTTAGGTAGTCTAACCTATCCATGTCTAGCTGACTACTCACCAGCTGATGAAAGAATTTTCTTGGGTAATCATCTGAAAAGATTTGGATAGCCATTTCCAGCCGTCCATTGAACTCATCATTCAGTCTTTTCATAATGGTTAGGGTAATTTCTTCATGAGAAATACCATGAACTATACTGTGTTCCAGAGCGTGGCTAAACGGCCCATGACCTATATCATGAAGAAGAATAGCTAGGCAAGCTCCTAATTCTTCATCTTCACTTATTTCTGCACCTTTTTGCCTGAGCACGAAAAGCGCCTCCTGCATTAAGTTCAGTGCACCTATGGCGTGGTGAAACCTATTGTGAACAGCTCCTGGATAAACCAAGTGGGATAAACCAAGCTGTGAGATTCTTCTTAATCTTTGGAACCAAGGATGGTCTATTATTTCAAGTAAAAACTCATGTTTCAGCGTAACGAAACCATAAACGGGGTCGTTTAAAATTTTCTTTTTGTTTGCAACGCGTTCTTTCAAAAAAAGCTGATTTAAGTGTACGTTTGTGCTGCTAAAGTCGTTTAACTTTAGGAAACTGAAATAACAACCAGTAGAAAATAATCCACGTTAATGGCAGAAAAAAAAATATTATGGGCAGATGATGAAATAGACCTGCTCAAACCTCACATTCTGTTTCTAGAAAAAAAAGGATATCACGTAACTACAGTCAACTCTGGAAATGAAGCCGTAGAGTTAGTAGAAGAGGAGTTCTTCGATATTGTTTTTCTAGATGAAAACATGCCAGGAATCTCAGGCCTAGAGGCACTTCAAGCCATTAAGACCATAGACCCTACGCTGCCCACTATTATGATTACCAAGAGTGAAGAGGAGCAGATTATGGAGGAAGCTATAGGTTCTAAAATTTCAGATTATCTAATTAAACCAGTAAATCCTAATCAGATTCTCCTAGCCATCAAAAAGAACCTAGACGAAAAAAGATTAGTGGATGAACAAGCTTCTACGGGCTATCAGCGCCAGTTCAGAGAAATTAGTATGCAGCTTATGAATAGGCTAGATACAGAAGACTGGGTGGAGCTTTATAAAAAACTCACTTACTGGGGATTAGAGCTAGACGGAACACAAGACGAAGCGTTGGAAGAAATCTTTAAAACCCAAAAAGAAGAAGCAAACACTCAGTTTTCGAGGTTTATAAGTGATAATTATATCGATTGGTTACAAGGACATGAAGATGCTCCTGTTATGAGTCATAACCTGATAAAAGAACATGTCCAAGAAGATTTAAAGAATACAGACGGAAGCTTGTTCCTAATCGTTATAGACAATCTGAGGTGGGACCAGTGGAAGGTACTTCAGCCGACTCTAAATGAGTATTTCAGAGTAGAAAAAGAGGATATGTTCTTCTCTATTCTACCTACGGCTACGCAGTACGCTAGAAACGCTTTGTTCTCCGGGTTAATGCCTTCAGAGATTCAGAAATTGTATCCGCAGTATTGGGTAGGAGAAAATGATGAAGGGGGAAAAAATAATTTCGAAAAAGAATTGCTGGAAAAGCATCTTCAGCGTTTAGGTCTTTCAGTACCTTTTAGCTATAACAAGGTGCTGAACTTGAACTTTGGTAAAAAGCTAGTCGAGCGATTTAATGAGCTTATGAAGAATAAGCTGAATGTAGTGGTGTACAATTTCGTGGATATGCTTTCTCACGCTAGAACAGAGATGGATATGATTAAGGAATTGGCAGGAGATAGTGCTGCATATCGTTCGCTCACCCAGTCTTGGTTTGAGCATTCTCCGCTGCTAGACTTGATGAAAAAGATAGCCGCTTCTGGTTCTCAAATGATAGTAACAACCGACCACGGAACCATACAAGTTGACCATCCGGTGAAGGTGGTGGGAGACCGAGCTACCAATACGAACCTACGCTATAAAACAGGAAGAAATTTAAAGTATAATGCCTCCGAAGTGTTTGAAATCACTAAGCCTGAAGAGGCCTACTTACCTAAAGAAAATATTAGTTCCAGCTATATTTTTGCGCTGCGCAATGATTTTTTCGTCTATCCAAACAACCTGAATCACTTCGTGAAATACTATGACGGAACCTTTCAGCACGGAGGAGTTTCTATGGAAGAAGTACTCATACCTATCGTAAAACTTAGACCGAAGTAGTGGAGTTCACAGTTACTAAACTTGAGCATTTAAAGGAAGTGGCTGAAAAATGGGTCGAAAACCATAGAGATCCATGTGTTACTCTTGTAAATGGTCAAATGGGAGCAGGGAAGACAACTTTCATTAAAGAGCTCTGTCAAGCACTAGGAGTAACCGAGAACATTACAAGTCCAACCTTCTCTCTGGTGAATCAGTACAAAGGTGAGAACGGAGTCAATGTCTATCACTTTGATTTATATCGTGTGAAGGAGGAGGAAGAACTCTTTGATTTAGGATTTGAAGAATATTTAGATGGCTCCGCTTATGTGTTTATTGAATGGCCAGAAATAGGCGAATCATTCTATTCAGGAATAGAAAAACACATAAATTTAGAGGTAAATGAAGAAGTCAGAACCATCACTTGGACTTAAAAATATTGTATCTTAAGCACCCGTAAATAATCTGCATCACCTCACTCTGCTATGGGAGATAACAAGCGAATAAAAGCACTGGCTGAACAAGCCGCTCTGCTGCCACAGGAAGAATTACTGGCGGTAAGAA
>CAZTVP010000254.1:0-4591 GCA_964616995.1 uncultured Comamonadaceae bacterium | reverse complement strand
TTAGATGAAGCAGAAGTTTCACTGCCCTATCAAAACGTTCTCATTGAAGAGCTAGGTATTAACCTTATAACTGATGATAATGGTGAATTTGTTGTACATAATTTGGAATCAGGCGATTATACCGCTTCAGTAAGCTATACTACTGACTGGTCTACCTATACTACACTGACTACTCAAACTTTTCAGAATGTTCAAATAGAAGGAGATTATATTTACTTCGGGGTGAGTGAAAACGAGATTCCACCACCAGCGGCCTGTGTAGATTTTTATCAGTCAGGAGTGGGTGTGCCGTGCAATGCTACTTTGAATTACAATATCTGCTACCGTAATATGAGTTCATATCCTATTTCAGGGGTAATAGAAGTGACTCTTGATCCTCTATTAAGCTATAATTCTTCTTACCCTTCAAATGTGGAGATAGATGGCCAAGTAGTTACTTGGGAATATCAAGATCTGAACTCATGGCAGATGTTCTTCGATGATATTATTGTGAACACACCATCAGAACAGCACATAGGTGAATGGATGACGAACACTGTTACCATTTACGCTCAGTGGCAAGGAGAACTCATTCCAGTAATCACAGAGACTATTGAACAAGAAGTAACTTGTGCTTATGATCCAAATGATATAACTGGAATACCGGTGGGTTACACAGATGAACATTGGGTAATGCCAGATACTAGAATGGAATATCTTATCAGATTCCAGAACACTGGAAATGCTCCTGCTGGAACAGTACTAGTAGTAGACACTCTAGACCCTGGAATGGATTTTTCTACCTTCCAGCTCATAGCCAATAGCCATAGTGTGATGACTACCGTGGAACCAAGTGGAAGAGTAGAGTTTCTGTTTGAAAATATAAATCTACCAGACAGTACTACGAATGAACCGGAGAGTCATGGACTAGTGAGTTTCAAGATAGATTTCATAGATGACATAGCAGTGGGAGAAGAAGTAAACCAGACGGCTTACATCTTCTTTGACAATAATCCACCGATAGTTACTAATACTACCTGGCACACCATCCACCAGTGTGGAGGAGAAGCTGAGTTTACGAGTTCAGCTGCGCAAATATGCACTGGGGAAGAATTGAACTTTACAAGTACATATCCATTCCTAGAAACCTACGAGTGGAATGTAGATGGAGAAACAGAAGGAGAGGAATCTGAGTTCAATAGAGTGTTCACAGAAGCAGGAGAATATGAGATAGAATTGGAGGTTGAAAATCCACTTTGCACCGCTAATTCAAGCCAAACCATAACTGTTTATGAAACACCTACAGTAACTTTTACTCAAGAGGGAGACTTGCTCACCTCCAGCGAAGGAGATGCGTATCAGTGGTTTTTAAATGGAGAGCCCATAGAAGGAGCTACTAGTCAAGAGTACGTCATTACTGAAGATGGAACCTATTCGGTAGAGGTTAATAACGCTGGACTTTGCACCGCAGAGTCAGAAGGAATAATGATAGTAGGTGTTTCAGAATTAGAAGCAGAGACTATTCTGCTTTATCCTAATCCTATGACGGATGTAGCTTACTTAGAATTTGAGGATGCTAAACCAAGAGATATAACCCTGATAGATGCTCAGGGTAAAGTAGTTAGAGAGTGGTCTAATTGCATAAATAAGACTCTTGAAATCCATAAACAGGACTTAGAATCAGGGTTTTATACTGTGATCGTTGATGCTAAAACTGAAATAAGAACTATTCAGTTAATATTGGATTAAGAAATACTAAAGCTCACAGTCGTTTTCTACTCTATAACCTGAGGTAGGAGTTTCTTCTTCTCCAGTAGCGAAACCCCACTGACCTTCAACAGAGTCTTTCAAATCACAGTCGAATCGGGCTTCTTCTTCGTTTTTAAACCTATCTGTATGATAAGTAGTTCCATAGAACTGAGTGCTAGGTCCGAACTCATCATAGGTGGTTTCAGAAAGAGTACAAGCGCAAGTGTATTCTTTTTTACATGAAGCAAGTGCTATGCAAGCTGACAGGAATAAAACGTATTTCATGATTTACTTTTCGGGTAAAATTACACGTTTTTCCGATCATCTTCATAGCTTTAAGCCTTCAAAAGAAATAGATCTCAAAATGAAATTAAAATTTGCTTTAATTGTGTTCTCTGCCGCATTTTTAGTAGGTTGTGAAGCTATGAAGTCTGCTATAGATGATGCAGTAGAAGGAGTAGAACAGGATACTGAAAAATTAGGAAACGCTACCGATCGTGCTACTAATGAAGTAGATGAAGCTATAAACCCTGCTAAAGATGTGAGTATAGTGCTTAGTGGGGAACTAGAGACTGTAGCTAGTATGGAAGTAAGACAGTTAGAAAAAACCTCTCAGTGGAAGAATATAGCCAAGGTTTATGCTATGGGCTTAGAAGATTATTCAGGAACAGTAAATGTCATTTTGTTTAATGAAAAAGGCACTCAAGTGGAAAAAACTACAGCAGAGCTAAATCTAAAAACGGACGAACCTACTACGGTTGAAGTTAAGTTTTCAGAAGGAATGAACATTAAGAGAGGATACATGATTAAGTTAGAAGAATAAACAAATAACTTCATCAGGTCTAAAAAATAGCTGCTGGAAATGTAGTAGTCTTTTACTTCAAGTCATTTTAAATTATAGTTTTAAGTTCAAAATAAGTTTTATTTTGTATTTTGAGAACTAAACCTTTTCAAAATGAACTCATTAGCTAAAGAACTCTATGCACTCGCAGCCATAATTATACCTCTTATATCCTACTTTGATTCGAATGCTCAGTACTGTGAGAATATCCTAGCAGTGAATTACAATCCTAATATTAATCTACCTGACGATATAGATTGTGTAGAAGATTATAATAGCTGTTGTGAATATATAAATCAGAACAATTCATGTGAAAACCCAAGGGTTTTAGGAGTTACGGACCTTCAAGTGTTTTGGATAATGACCGTAGAGGTGACTGATGACCCGGTTTGGTTTGAAATGGACGAGAGTTTCTATTCTTATGTAATCATCCGATCGGATGAAAAAGTTAGTATCCTAGATAATGATTGTTCAGAACAAGCTGTTTTACACTGTGGTTCAAATTTTCACTGGAGTGCGGACTCTTTCGGGATTCAATCTAAGTCTGGAGAGCCAACTAACGTCACAATCGAACTGGTTCCTTTTACAATATTAGGATTTTTTGACCCTGTAAGTTGTTCGGACCCTTCAGCGTGCAACTATGGACATTTTTTATATGGATTTCCCAGTCTAAGTGTATGCACCTATGACTGCTGCTCTGACCCGAGTTCTTCTAATTATCTAGATAATTGTTTTGAGTCTGATGAATGTATTCTGCCGGCATGTACAGATGAAAACGCTTGTAATTATGATGCATCAGCAGTAGTAAATGACGGCTCATGCTATTATCTGGGAGATGAATGTGTAACACTCACTACTCTTGAAGATGGAATTATTAATTCTTCTTGTAATTGCGTTTCTTGCAGTAATCCTGGTGATTTTACGGCTGATGGTTCTGTAAACGTTTCTGATTTAGGAGGATTTCTCGGAGCTTATGGCACTATCACAGACTATGGTGGTTTAGGAGACTTCACAGCAGATGGCTATGTGAATATCAATGATTTAGGTGGGTTTTTAGGAGCATTTGGTTCTAGTTGTCCCTTTGATGATTAACTTAAACCAGCTAATTCCTCATAAAAAAGAGGATAACTCTTTTTCACAGCTCCCGCTCTTTTTATGGTGATGTCACTTTCAGAGATACAAGTAGATATGAAGCCTGCCATAGCTATTCTATGGTCATTATAACTGTCTATTGTTCCTCCTTTAATCTTTCCTGTTCCATGTACTAAAAGAGTGTCTTTTTCGGTAGTGAGAGTGACCCCCAGTTTTCTGAAGGTTTCTGTTAATGCAGCTAGCCTGTCGCTTTCTTTGTGTGTTAATCTGTGAATGCCAGTAATCCTAGATATTCCTTTAGCAGCGCAAGCCAAAACTACTAGTGGAGGAAAAATATCAGGGGAATGCGTAGCATCTAATTCAAAAGGAAGGTTTTCAGACTGCCTTACTGTAACATTATTTTCGTCCCAGGATACATCTGCTCCTGTGCGGTGCAAAGCTTCTAAAATAGCTTTATCAGCTTGAAGCGAATGCTCATTCATGCCTGTAATGGTCACTTCTCCAGAAATGGCAGCTCCTACCAAGTGATTGGCCATTCCAGACCAGTCACCCTCTACGGCATAGCTTGTTCCTTTATAGGTTTGATTTCCTTGAATGTGAAACACTTCATAGTTCTCATGAGTAATTTCTCCACCAAACTGGTTTACCAGTGCTAAAGTCATGTCCACATAAGGGATTGACTTTAGATTTTTAACATGCAGCGTGGTATCTCCATCTGCTAAAGGAAGTGCTATGAGTAAACCAGTTAGTATTTGAGAACTAAATGAACCATCTACTGAGTATTCTCCTCCCTTTAAAGTCCCTGTAATTTTCAGTGGAAGACTGCCATCAGAATCACTTACTTCTACTCCGCAGGCTCTTAGTGTTTCTACCACTGGTGCTACAGGACGCTCTAGAATAGAACCTACTCCAGTAATTTGAACCAGGCAT
>CAZTVP010000253.1:0-4615 GCA_964616995.1 uncultured Comamonadaceae bacterium | reverse complement strand
AAAGATCTGAAGCCAACAAACACTCTATCGGTTCAAGCCGAAAATGGATTTGGAATCGCTCTACCTTTACCAGAGACAGAAATGGTTGCAGAGTATTATTACAATGACAAGAAAGTCAGTTATCACTTTAAGAACGGTATCATTCTCCTACTATATAACGGGAAAGGCGATGAATTTAAAAAGGTGACATTGAAACTAGCAGAACTTCTAGATGCTTCTGCCTACAGTGACAAGGAAGCTGGAGAGAAATTCAACTGGGAAGTTCACAGAAGAGCTGAATAAAAGAACGGGTTACAATAGCTAAAACGATATAGCATTTAACCTGTCCGAATACTTAAATTCAAAACCACACGGTTGGTGAGATCTCATGATCATGTCCTTTTGGACAAATCCTAAAGACCATTCAGCCGGACCGATGAAGATTTAATACACATGAAAACCCATCTCCTCATTCTAAGCTTTATACTATTCATAAGTTGTCAAACTTCTAGTAATAAAAATACTTCCACTAAACGATTAGAGAAAGGAGAGCTTCAAAAGCTTCTAGATTCCAAAGATGTAGGCGGCACTATTCTCATCTATGACGAAGCCAAGAATACGTTCTACACGAACGACTTTGAGGAAGCTGAAAAAGAGTACCTCCCCGCCTCTACTTATAAAATCCCACATTCCATAATAGGGCTAGAACTTGGCATTCTAGAAGACGAGAACATCATTTTTAAATGGAATGGAGAAGAAAGAATGCTACCTGTGTGGGAACAAAACCTTTCGCTTAAAGATGCTTTTCAGTATTCATGTGTTCCTTGTTACCAAGAAATGGCAAGGGAAATTGGTATAAACAGAATGCAAGAAAATATAGAAAAACTGGATTTCGGAAAGATGGTGATAACTGAAGAAACCATAGATAACTTTTGGTTAATAGGTGAGTCTGTTATTAGTCCTTTTGAACAAATAGATTTTTTGCATCGCTTAAAGCATGGGGAATTACCCATATCTTATTCTACACAACAGACGCTGCTCTCTATTCTCAACATTGAGTCTAATGAAGATTACACGTTACGTGGAAAAACTGGTCTGGCTATTAACGGAGAATATGATGTGGGTTGGTTCGTAGGATATCTTGAAAAGGACAATCAAACCTTTTATTTAGCTACCAAACTGATAAGAAACTCAGATAAAGTGAGCAGAAGAGAGTTTCAAAATCTCAGGCAGTTCGTAACCGAAGAAGCCTTAGTAATGCTTGAATACATGTAAAAGTTCAACTTAGCATCCGACCTTACTAGACTAATGCTATCGATTTTAAGAGTTTAGGGTATTTATCTCGTTATCTGTATCTTAGATATCATGAAAACAACTCTTCACTGCTTTTTAAGCCTCGTACTGCTTTCCTTATTCTTAACTAGATGTTTTAAAGATGAATTTTTCGCTTTAGAGTATGAAGACCTACCTGAAAATACAAGAAGCATTGACATAGATCATAATGGCATAAACGATATAATTATGTTTGATACAATGGAATATTATTTTATTCCAGGAGATTCACTTCTTTTCACCACATATCACATAAAATCGGTTAATCCTGATATACAAATAAGCTGGGGTAAACTCGAGAATTCTAATTCAGATTTTTCTTTGGATAAAGACTCCGTAATCAATGAAACACTAAATTGGAGGAGCAGATTCAGAGTTACCGGTGGAGGTTCTGGTCCTTTTTCTTTCACTACAGCTAATAACCCGCCTTTTATTGGTATAAAGTACAGCACTTCAAAAGGGATTCGTTATGGCTGGATAAACAAAAATAACGGACCTTTATCTTTTCATAGTTGGGCTCTACAGCCACACTATGTTTCAGCTGATCAGGTGTTTGCTGGAAGAATTTTAATGAACTAAAATTGTGTTTTGCGCAGCCATTACTCTTCCAATAATTTCATCCAGAACAGAGTGTAAAAATCAAGAAATGAGAGCTACCTCCTAAATTCTACTCATGGCGCATTACATAGACAGTTTCATATTCCCAATAGCTGAAAAACACCTAGCCACGTACAAGAGCATAGCGTTAGAAGTAGCTCAGATTTGGAAAGAACACGGTGCGCTTGAGTATTCAGAGTTTATGGCAGATGACTTGTTCTTAGAAGGAACGCGTTCATATTCAGAAATCATAAAGGTTCAGGAACATGAGGTGATTTTAGTGGGATGGGTGAAATTTCCTTCTAAAGAAATCAGAGATGATGCTAATAAACAGGTTCCTCTAGATGACCGGATGAAAAAACTTGTTAGCCCTCTGATGGAAGGTGAACCGCCTATTTTTGATGCTTCTAGAATGATTTATGGAGGATTTAAGGAGCTTCTGACACGTGGTTCATGAATCTCTCAACACTACTTACATTTCACCTCGAGCAGACCTCCTTCAGTTATGCTAAAAGTAGAATCTGGACGAATCTTATTCCCGTTTAGAAACCATTCTATGGGAACGTCTGTATGTGATTTTCTGCCAATGGTAATCTCCATTCCTTTATGGTAAACTGCAGATGCTGTAAGTTCTAATCCATTGATGAGAATTCCTGAATTAGCAGAGCATAGATTCTTAATTAGCAGAGGCTGAGTGTAGCCAAACATGCTAAAAATAGAATCCCTCAGGTACTCATTTCTAGGCGCTATAAACTTGGTAATTCTTTTCTTCTGTGAGTCGCCATCATCTTTACACTTAGGCCATTCTACACTCCATCTTTCATAGTCTCGCTTGAACTCATCTTTAGTTAGTGAATCGGTTAACTCTAGAATCTCAGCCACATTTTCTGTGGTGTAACCGAAGTTTATAAAGTCATTTAATCTGGTGAAAAATAGCTGCGCAAAGTCTGGATTCTGAATACACCGGTTAAATATACTTACACCTTTAGCCTCTTTAGAAGTAAAGTGTCTCTTGGACTTAGGATTGTCAGGCCAAATGAAGCCGATATCAAAGTCATAACCTACATATGCCCACTTAGCATCTTCACCCTTAGTTTTCCAAAATCTATTATTAAACCGATCTGGCTTTAGTGTATATAGCTCCTGAACCCAAAAATCTATGAGGCTACCAACTTCAAAATGCCTAGAAATAAGTTCAAATGCTGCTTTAGATTTAATATCTACGGCATTAATTTCATCTAAAAACAAATTATAAGACTTTGCACTTCCTTTCTCCACCTTGGCTTGACTAGAATTGGCATTGAGCAGATGCTTGACCTTCTTACCAGAATGAGCTTTAATAAAGTCATCATTCTTTCGTTCATAGAGATTAAATAAACCCCAGTATTCTCCATTTAAATAAAGCACTACATGCTCATAGTCTTGCATAAGTAAAGCAGAATTTACTTTTTTATTTACCTGGTTCACCACTTCATTTTTAAATCTAGAAGCGTCTGAATAACATGCTCTCAGGACAAAACCATCTATGAATTCCTCTCCTCTTGAGCTAAAGAAATAATTAGGCATTTTGTCACCTGCGGGCTTCACCGTCATAGACTTTTTAGGTCTCTTTCTGGTTCCTGCACCATAGATTTTAAAAGACACATCAGGTAGTTCTACCTCTTCTCCGTTTCTATAAAATGTCAAACTACCAGAGCGTTCACAAGAGTCACTTCGGTCTTCGTAATTATTAAAGAGTCCTTGGACATAAATTCCTGTAGAATCACTCCAGAGGTTCTTCGGGTCAGTCGTCAAAGAAATAATCGGCAGCGAATGATTGCCCACTGAAACCGGAGACTTGAAGTTTGGCTTCCGTGGAATATAATTCTTGTTTTGCACCGCAGCAGAGACTACTTGTGCGCTATCTATAAGAAAAGGCTTCTTATAAATTATGTTACTCTTGAGTTTCCTTCTATCGCCATATAAGTCGTATCTGATTTCTCCAGTATGACTGCTCGTCATACGTACCTCATACTGCTTTCCTTTCTTCAAGAATGATATCTGAACAGGTTCAGCTATGCCTTTTAAGTTTTCTTTGCTTTCATTGGCTAATCCTGGAGATGGGCTTTCGGTATAAAACCATGCGCCATCCAGCATTTGATAACTATGGTCACTCACCTGTGAAGGATAATCAACTTTAAACTTCGCTCCCGTTTTGGGTGAGCTAATTATGATTTTCCCTCCATCTTTATCCAACTTAAAAGGAAGACTCAGCGAGTCATTTTTCGTGTTAGAAGAAATAAAAATCCGGTATTCATTTGGGGCCATAATAATGCCCGTAAGGTCTAATTTCTCTGGCTTATCTTTATTATCCGAAAGGAAATAACCTGCAAGTTTTACGGAATCTTTAGAGGTATTATGAAGCTCCAGCCAGTCGCTATACTTTCCTTTGGAAGTCTCTAAAAAAGTCTTATTACTGGCCATAAATTCTGAAATCACCACTGGCGAACTACTTTCTTTCATTTCTAGAGACTGAACCTTCTTAGGCTTTTCAGTTTCTACGGTAGAACTGCATGCTAAGGCTACCGCCACTAACAGACTAATACTCCATAAGAAGGTTAAATTTTTCATCTTGAAAATTTTAGTCTGAAATTTCGGTTAAATAATAATCTTCAGGTTCCGCAGCAGTAAGTTTTACTGAAACCGCCTTTTCTTCTCCTTTCGAATT
>CAZTVP010000252.1:0-4636 GCA_964616995.1 uncultured Comamonadaceae bacterium | reverse complement strand
AGCTATGGAATGACACTTGGATTTTTGGGCATTTTACAGATAAGTTAAATCCCTACGGAACTCATCCTATATTCTTCCAAGGACTGAAAGATGAGACTGCTAATGAACTAGGAGGAAGAACAGAATTCACTTATTTATCTGCCGATTACAATTGGAAATTCAAGCTCGGTTCTCAGTGGCAGAATTTCAGTACGCAAATCTCAGAATTTAATAATGTGCTCGGAGAACAAGGTACGCTCAAGTATGATAACTCTACTGAAATCAAAGAGGGATTGGTCTTTGCGTCAGCGGAATATAAACTTGGACAAAGGTTTACTGCTAATACTCAGCTAGGAGTAAATTTTTATAACCTAAATAACTCAGGAGTTAATCCAACTAATGATGCCAACCTGGATTATAGCATTACTAATGATATGAAAATCTTGCCCAGAGGAGGCGTAAATTATCAAGTTAATCAGTCTTTTAATGTAAGCTTATCCTATGCTGAAGGTGTAGGATATCCAGGAATATTTGAATGGGTAGATGTAAACTCAGGATTATTTAGCTCAGAGTTAGATGCTGAGTTTTCTAGGAATTTAGAACTTGTCTTAAAAGGACATTTAGGTGATGAATTTAAGAGTGGATTTGACTGGAGTTTATCAGGATACACAGCTAGAGTAGAAGACACCATTACAGAGAGAGAAAATGAACTCGGAAATACATTTTATGAAAACAGCGGAAGCAGCACTCAAATGGGAGTCGAAGGACAGTTGAGTTATTTTTACGCTTGGAAAAACGAGAAGCAGTTCAGTGTGTATTCTACAATTTCCCTAAATGATTACGCACTTGATAATGATACAGGAAACACAGAGTTATTCATAGCAGGTATTCCTCAGATGGTAATAGGTTTTGGAGGACAATTACGCATGGACGGATTTACACTAAGTGTTAACGGAAGAAGTTACAGTGAGATGACCACCACACTTGGTGAGGAGTTCAATGAAGAGACCGATTATGTGCTGTTGAATGCCAAAGCTAGTTATACCATTAATAGGAAGCAGAACTGGAGATACTCCATAGAAGCGGGAGTGAATAATCTACTAGACCAAACTTATACTTCGTTCTTTAGGTTAAATGCCACAGACAGGATTTACAATCCTATGCCAGCCAGAAATGTGTTCGTGGGTCTAAAAATAAACTTCCGATAGGAACTTACTAACACTAGCACCGTCAAGCCTAGGTTACGCACTACTTTTATGCGGTGCAATACTTATTTTCCTAGAAATGCGAAAAAGAGAAGATACATTTTGCCTAGAATGTGGTAAAAAACTAAACGGAAGACGAGACAAGAAGTTCTGTGATATCAGTTGTAGAAACTCCTATAATAACAATCTGAACATAGAAAAAGCAGGGGTCATCAGACGTATAAATAATTACCTCAGAAAAAACCGACTCACCCTTAAAAATCTAAAGGAAAGGTATCCAGAGAAAAGAGCCTGTAACGTACACAGAAGTCAGCTCACAGATTCAGGATTCAGATTTGACTACTACACCAGTTCATACACCACTAAACAAGGAAATACCTATTACTTTAACTATGAATTTGGCTACATGGAACTAGAAGACGATAGAGTAGTAATAGTAGAGAATATTGACGAGAAGAAGAAAGCTTGATTTTTATTTAAGATACAAATCTCGAATGTGTAAATCCGCAGCTTTCGATACACCTCCTTTGGTTCCGTGCCGTAGCTTAAGTGAAGGTATGCAGTCGGCAGACATTCGACCAAAGCTCAGTGCATGGCTAAGTCAGCTTCCTAACTGCAATCTCGAACCTTGAATCTCGAATCTCAAATCTCAAATCTCAAATCTCAAATCTCGAATTCACCTCTAACCAACAGCTGCTTTAGTCTCTTTACCAGATGAGGCGTTAGAAGAACCGTATCCAAAAAGTTTTTTGTCTTTGATAATGGTATCCACATAAGCAGGAACCATAGATTCCCAGCCAGACTTTCCTTCTCTAATCATTTTCAAGCATGCTCTACTATGGATGTTGAGTACATCAGGATTGTAGTCCTCTATGTCCATAATACGCTTGTTATAAAGCAGGTAATCATAGAGTGGTGTAAGCCTTGGGTGAATTGGAGCGTTTGTGCTATTTAGAACTTTTTCCTGCTCCATCCATGGATATAAGTACAGTTTTAAGTCTCTGCTAAATAAAATTCCGAAAGCTTCCAGGATTCCTCCATTTAGATTTCTGTAGTACTTCTCATCGAATATTTCTAGAAGGTTATTTACTCCCATGATGATTCCCATACGTTTCTTCGTATATCTTGAGAAATACTCTACCAGCTTATAGTATTTTCTATAGTTAGAGATAAGAACAGTTTGACCCAGAGAGCAAAGAATATCTGCTCTGTCCAAAAAGTCCTTCTCATCTATATCTCCATCAGCTTTAAGATTATTCAGCGTAATTTCAAAAAGTACCTGAATCTTATCTGGTTCTACCTTATGCTCCGCTTCGAAGAGCTTAAAGCCCTTCATAATCATATCTATATTTACCTTGGTAACTGGTCTAAAGCTTCCTCTAATGGCTAGTATGTTCTTTTTATAAAGTACGTCAGCCGCTTGAAGGTTCTTTCCATCTGGAGAGAAGATTACCGCATCTGTCATACCGTTTTTCACTAGCTGAAGACTCATTAAACGGTTATCTACTTCATCAAAAGCAGGCCCATGCATCTCTATCATGTCTATCTCCACTTGGTCTCTGCTGATGTTATCATATAGAGATTTCAGAAGTTCCTTAGGCTCTTTATGAAAGTAAAAACAACCATAAATAAGGTTAACACCTAAAATTCCAGAAGTAAGCTGTTGTAGAGCTGAGTCATTCTCGTGCAGTCTAATATGAATGACCACAGTACTAGGCTTAGCATCTGGAGCAGTCTGAAACTTTACTCCTAACCATCCGTGGCCTTGAATAGTTTTTTGATAGTTAATAGTAGCTATGGTATTGGCAAAAGAGAAAAACTGCTTAGTAGGATGATTTTCTCTGTCTAAACGCTCTTCTATTAAGCCATACTCATGATTAATCATCTTATCCAGCCTAGGCTTACATACATATCTACCTTTGGCTTCCTTACCGTAAATAGCATCACTAAAGTCCTTATCATAGGCACTCATGGTCTTGGCTATGGTACCGCTGGCTCCGCCAGATCTAAAGAAGTGTCTCACTACTTCTTGTCCAGCACCTATCTCAGCGAATGTTCCATAAATGTCCTGATCTAAATTAATTCTCAGGGCTTTCTGCTCGGGTGATAATATGACTCTATCTAT
This sequence comes from uncultured Comamonadaceae bacterium, assembly GCA_964616995.1. Lineage (GTDB taxonomy): Bacteria > Bacteroidota > Bacteroidia > Flavobacteriales_D > Sanyastnellaceae > ASP10-05a. Next base: position 1,327 of record CAZTVP010000252.1, on the reverse strand, counting down.
TTCCACGGTATATTCTGTCTAGTAACAAAAATAGAAGGTTTCTATTACAATTTGTCACTGTTTACGAATCTAGAGATTCTAAGTTGGGTTTTTAATCACATAAAAAAAGCTCCCATGGAAATGAGAGCTTTTTCTGCGTTGCAATACACAAGCATTGCGCAGCCAAATATTATTTACTAGAAGTTAAACTGAGGAGCAAAATCCTTGAACTCCAAGTCTTTCATAGCTTTTTCTTTAAGAGAACTGTCTTTACCTACAGCACTGCTTAAGTTAGAAAGTACACCCGAAGAGTCGTTATTTCTAGCTGCTATTATAGCTTTAAGATAATCAGCCATAGCAGAGCTATCACCACTATCATTTAAGTCTTGGCTAGCACCAGAATTATCTCCGTTTAACATTTTTACTAAAGCTGTATTGAATGTTTCTTTTCCATTCATACTTGAAATAGCAGCTCCGTATTCTCCATTTTGGATTTGAATCAGACCTTTGTTATAGCTCACCTCAGAACCTGCTCCAGAAGCATTATTGAAGTAGTTCATAGCGGCTCTTCTGTCACCAGCTCTTCTTGTAAGAATACCCATGTTATTATTTGTAATAGCATTGGTCTCTACTGCTACAGCTTTATCCATGTAAGTTTGAGCCATGTCGTTTTCACCTTGCATGATTAAGATAGCAGCTGCGTTATTAGCACATCTGTAATCATCAGTGAACTTATCTGCTCCAGCCTTGTACATGTTTAATTTGTCATTCATATCAGTTACTAGAGTAGCAGCTTTAAGAAGCTCTTCTACCGTTAAGGAAGCGGGATTAGATTTTCCTATTTGGATAAGTTCTTCATCAGAGTATCCAGTTTCATCATAATCTATAACTATTTGAGATCTTCTTAGTTCAGGAAGGATCTTCTTTTCTATCTCTATGAATGTCTTAGATAAATTTCTGATTTCCTCTTCTCTCTTCGTCTTATCAGTGTAATCCTGAAGAAGTCTAATGATAAGTTCTTTATCCTCAATATCAGAAGCGGTCATTTTAGTTTTGAATCCTTCCCAGTCTTCTCCTAGAGGAACAAGCTTAATTAAATCAGGATTAGCTTCTAAATCTACGCCTGCACTTTTTAAGAATTTCTTTACTGCTGCAGCAGAACTTTCTGCTCTCTCAGTGGCTAAGTCTTCGTTCAGAGAAATTTCACCCTCTGGAGAAGCATAGGCTTTTAGACTAATTTTAGTAACTGCTTTTCTTTCATCTGTCATTATCTCTTCTACGAAAGTTTTCATAGCCTCCCAGTCATCTTCTCTCAATTCTGACGATCTTACATTGGACTTATTCTTAG
>CAZTVP010000251.1:0-4655 GCA_964616995.1 uncultured Comamonadaceae bacterium | reverse complement strand
TGCTCCTGCAGATGGAACTATCTGGACTTTCGATGATGGAGTTAACCCTGTAATTACTTATGTTTCTCCTATGGGAGGTCTTAACTTAGATAACGTGCCTGAATTAGTACCTGGTACTACTTACACTGCTCAAGTTAACCCAGTTTATGAAGGATTCGAGGTAACTTCTCTTGAGAATAGTACTATCACAATCTTAGAGCCTACTACAGGATTAAAATCTCAGTTTGTGAATGCTACTGTACCATTAGCAGCTAATGCTTTTGTTAGATGTAATCAAGCACCTGCTTGTGGATGGGAAGCTTTCGAGTGGACTATCACTAATGTAGGTTCAGGAATGGTGGCTATGGTAACTACTACTACTGATATCTTACCATTAAGTCAATTATCTAACATAGGATATGGTCAGGAATATACTGCTGAAATAGCTGTAGTGTATGATGGTGGTACAGTTTCTGCTTTAAGTGCTCCTCAGACATTCTTCACTGGAGATGTGCCTGCGGTTAAGCTTAGAGCTCAGTTCAATTCTTCTAACACTTCTTTAGCATTAACTCAGCAGATCAGAGCTACTAAAGCTACTGTTTACTTAGCTAATGAGTACGAGTGGTTAGTTCAAAGAACTGATGTTACAGAGCTTCCATTTACTACCCTATCACCTGTAGGTGTGATCAGAGTTGATGATTTACCATTAGCTGCTGGTGGAACTTATGATATATATGTAAGACCAATCATTCCAGGATCTACTCCAGGAGCTACAGTGGGTATTCCTAACCCAATGAACCCTGAGTGGGGAGCTGTAGAAGAAGTAACAGTTCTTGGTGGTGCTGGTATGGTACTTACTGAAGATGAGGATGTAGTATTATTAGAAGCTGAAAACGTGAAAGAAAACGTATTCACTGCTGATGTAGTAATGTATCCTAACCCTACTAAAGATTTCGTAACTCTTAATATTACTAATATTGAGGAAGGAACTGATAAAGTTCTTGTAGATATCTTTAACACAGTAGGTCAGTTAGTTCAGTCTGAGCAAATAGCTGCAGACGGAAGCTATGTTAATACTCTAGTAACTCTTGATAACCTAGCTGAAGGTATGTACAACGTACAAATCACAGTAGGTAACTCTGTTACTACTGAAAGAATGATCATCCAGAAGTAATCTTCTAGAATATAAATTCTTAATGAGGAAAGCCCCGCACTGTATAGTGCGGGGCTTTTTTATACTAGTTTTGTACCTGTTGAGTTTGAGATATAACATAGGTTTCCATGGATAAAAAAAGAGTGCTTATATATTTTCCGCATGATGCTACACATGCACCTAGAGTACTGGCAGAAATAGAAGCGCTCAAGAAGAATTACCACGTGATGCTCATGGCTTACAAATTCGATAATTCAGTTTATCGAGATCAGGTAGAGTTCATTGAAATACCTAAGTTTGATAAGCCTAAAAGCCGAGTATTATTTCATTTGAATAAGCTCTATCATCTCGATTTTCTTATACCGAAAGATGAAAGGTTATACTGGAGTTGGTATTTCAGAAGGCATAGAGATTTGGCTTTAACGCTAGATTTTGACATTCTCATTTCTCATAATACCAGAGGATTAATTACTGGGTGTAAAATAGCTGATAAAAAAGGTGTTCCACATATATTTAACGCACACGAATACTACCCCAGGCAGTTTGAGTGCTATGAAAAGTGGGTTAGAAACATTCAGCCATACGAGTTAGCTATATGTAAAAAGTATCTGTCTAAAGTGGATCATATATTCTGTATAGGAAACAGAATTAAGGCCGAATACCAGAGGAATTTTGACTGTGCAGAATTTACATTTGTACCTAATGATAAGCCATTTCATGAACTATCTCCAGCCTTGGCCAATGGTCCACTTAAAATGATTTATCAAGGAGGGTGTAAGAGGGCACGTAGGATAGAAGAAGTGCTGGAAGTGATGATGAAGGTAGATCCTAATCGTTATACGATGGATTTAATGCTCATGGTTTATGATCATGAGTATCTGGAAGAATTAAAGGAAATGGTAAAGGATCATAACCACATTAATTTCATAGATGCGGTTCCTATTCATGAAATTATACCCAAGTGTAACGCGTATGATATTGGTTACTTTTCGGCTCATGGAACATTTAATCTTGAAAACTGTTTACCAAATAAATTCTTTGAGTACATACAAGCACGGCTCTGTTTAATTACCACTCCTAATCCTGAAATGAAGGATTTAATAGAGGAGTTTGAGCTAGGGTTTACTTCTGAAACATATGAGCCTGATTCCATGGTGGACCTGTTGAACAGACTAAGTCCTAAGGAAATAGAGAATGCTAAAAATAATAGCCACACACATGCACGCCAGTTGAGCTCTGGAAAAACATATAAAAATATGCTTGCTGTAGTGGATCACTTGACACAGAAATAGCCGAGTATGAATTCAGAAGTCTCTATAGTCATACCATGTTATAATGCAGAAAAGTACATTAGAGAATGTATAGATTCTTGTATGAGTCAGACCTATCCACCGGCTAAGATCATCTGCGTAAATGATGGAAGTTCTGACCAAACGCTAGAGGTCCTTCTACAAATTCAAAAGGAATTAGAAACAGTTCAGGTTAAAAACCAAGAAAACCAAGGGGCATGTGCTGCTAGAAACTCCGGGCTGATAGAAGTTCAAACTAAATATGTGCAGTTTTTAGATGCTGATGACCTCCTTCATCCGAGTAAACTAGAATCAGATTTAGAGCTCATACATAAGACCAAAGCTCAGCTTCTAGTGGGAAGCTATGAAAAAGTAGGATTGAATGGTGGAAGTAAACAAAAGATAAAGTCTGTTCCTTTAACTCTGGATGAGACTTGGGAGTACTTAGTATTAGGAAATTTAGGAATTACCTCCTGTAACTTATTTCATGCAGAATATCTGAAGAAAAACAAGATTTCTTGGGATATTTCTTTGAAGAGTTCCCAAGAGTATAAACTGATGTTTGATATTCTAAAAACGGAGCCTCAGGTAGCTTTTTCTTCAGAAATCAATACGTCAATCATACGGAGAGACATGGGCTCTATCAGTTCTAAAAATGCAGAAGGAAACGTAATCAGGTGGCTGAACTTAAGGCAGGAAATTTTAGCTTTTCTAGAAGAAACTGACCAGCCTCTTTTTAAAGAGGTTAGAACTAAAACACAAGCTTTATTATTCGATAGAATTCGCTTACTGGCCAAATACAATTTAGATTTAGCCGAAAAGTTAAGAGCCACTATGATACAGAAGACTTTTACTCCTAAAGTCTCATCAAATAATACCAGAATGTACGTAACCACTTATAAGTTACTCGGATTTAAAAATGCAGAAAGAGTAAAGAAATTAATGGGAAAATAGTCCTAAAAATGAAATAGAAGCACATACCTGGTAGTGGGCACAGGAAATCCAAACATATAAAAAGGACTGACTAGTGCTTTTTTAGACAGTAGTTCTAGATTTAGTTCGTGAATTTCTTTATCGGGAGATTTAATGAGCTCTATGTGTTCTATTTCACCCATAGGATTAATTAATGTTCCGTACACACTTGTGCCCCACATAGTTTCACTATCATAGGATTTCCATAAGAGTGTATGAACATCAGAAGCAGAATAGAAGGAAATATCATCACTAAAAAAATAAGGCTCTGTTTTATGCTCAGGAAGTAGATCAGGAATGTTCAATAAAGGATGAGGAGTGAGTGACTTACGCGGGTAGTTTTTTACAGAATGTAACACGTTTTTTTCTCCATAGGAAGATATGTGGGTATAATCATTGAACTGTCCATGGGTTTTCCAGTCACCTATTTGTTCTCCCCATTTGTATGAGCCACTTCTTAGGACGCTTCCATTTAAGTAACTGTGGTAAGTTCCATGCAGTAGTCCCTTTTCAAAAGCATACATAGCTATGGTGTCACCGTAAAAATCGAAGTCCACTGCCGTACCATGCGGAATATCATGAGTGAATTCATACCGCTTAAGGAGTTTACTCTTAGGCCCATATATTTCTAATTCATCTATCACTCCTCTATGATAGGACTGTCTATGAATAACTTGCCCACTCATAGAGTAAGTCGTCCAAATACTTGATGGTAAATCATCTGTAAAGCTACCTTTGACATAGGAATTATTTCCTTCATAGAAGTACTTAAAATCACCTGTCTTTAGACCCTGTTCATATTGAATTATTAGTGCAGTATCTTGGTAATGATGAAACTGAACCATGGTCTGTAATTCAGGAGAGGAACTATTATACTGGATAGGTTTGCCAGAAGAAGGATTATTCTGAGTAATAATATCTATGAGTTTTCCTTCATAGAACTCATAACTGGCCCAAATTTTTCCAGTATTGAACCAGCGAGTATAATAACCTGAGATTTTATTCCAGTTGCTTTCTTTTATTCCTAGATGAGGCCGAACTGAAAACAGCTCTACTAATTCACCTGAAGAAACTTGGTTTTCAAGCTGAAACTGTTCCGTGTAAAGCGTATAACTTTCCAGAGGTGCTCCATTTTCATACCATGATTTTACTTGGATTTTTACTTCTGTAGATGAGTAATCGAATAATTTTTCTATAGCTTTAAGTCCATTTTTATGATAGAAGTATATGTACAGCGGAACTCCGGTGGAGTCTGCCCACTG
>CAZTVP010000250.1:0-4657 GCA_964616995.1 uncultured Comamonadaceae bacterium | reverse complement strand
GGGTTTATACTTCATAAAACCTGTGCTTTTGTGTACACTGGCATACCAGTATTTAGCCCATGAACCATCTTCTGGTCTGGCTCCCGCTGGCCAAGAAAGCATGGCTGAATCAAAGTCAATTCCTAACCAATCACAAAGTCGAGACAACGTTTCTCTTGGTTGATTTAAAACACGCTTAGAATCCAACACACAAAAAGGAATTTCTTTAGCTCTGTAATACTCTATCAGCTTTAAATGCTCTTCATACCCTACATCGAGCATGGAAGGATGCTGCTCTATCTCTTTAGCAAAAGAAGGTAGCATATCCACAGGGTCTCGGGTGAGAATGACATTTTTCATATCCTTCATAAACGTCTTGTCTAACTCATGAAGATGATGAGTCATTTGCTTAAAAAATGCCACTGGTTTACCATGTTCTCCCTGCATCATTTTCAGCACCGCCTCACCATCTTTTTCCATCTCATTCAAAACCTCCAGAGCTCCTGGATGATAAGTATCTGCCGGAGTTTCACTCAGGTAGTAAGCATAAAGTGGTTCATCGTAAACTCTTGTGTCTTTCCGCTGCGCAAAAGAATACATCAAAGCCGTAGAGATATTCCTAGGCCCACTCCACAGGTTTATTCTAGTAGTCGTACTCATGATGCTGATTGGATTTCTTCTTCTATAAGCTGCTCGTATAAACCACTTAGTTTTCTAGAAACTGCTCCGTATTTCCCCTCTCCTATTTGCCTTCCATCTATGTGAGTAACAGGAGTAACTCCTCCGAAAGTTCCTGTTACAAAAGCTTCATCTGCGCTGTACACATCGAATAGGCTAAAATCCTTTTCTCGGCATGTGATCCCATGCTTCTGGCAGACTTTAATAATGGCTCCTCGGGTAATTCCCTGCATGATGTATTTTCCAGTGGAAGTCCATACCTCACCTCCTTTTAAAATGAAAAAATTGGTAGCGTTACACGTAGCTACAAATCCATTCACATCCAGCATCAGTGCTTCATCTGCTCCAGCTTCTATAGCTTGAACCAATGCCTGAACCTCATGAAGCTTACTGTGACAGTTTAACCGAGGGTCTAAATAGTCTGGAGAGCCTCTTCTGATGGTTGAAGTAAAAAGCGTAATACCCTTTTCTTTGCTCTCTTGACTAGCATTTTTATACTCTGGAATAATCACCAGATTCGGTCCAGAAATGGTCAATCTTGGGTCTTGAGAAGGAGTTTTCTTGATTCCTCTGGTGACCATGATTCGCACATGAACTCCATCTTTCATTTCATTGGCCGAAAGTGTCTGATGAACTACATCCGTTAGTTCTTTTTTACTCCAAGGTAACTTCATTCCTATGGCAGCAGCTCCAGCCCAAAGTCGCTCTAAATGAAGTTCTAAAAAAACCAGTTTTCCATGGTGAAGTCTCAGTGCTTCCCAAACGCCATCACCAACTAAATATCCACTGTCAAAAACAGAGATTCTGGCTTCATTTCTTGGGTAAAGCTCTCCGTTCACATAAATCTGAACAGAATCATTTCTAACATCAGCATCCGCGTTATGAGTTCCGTGTACCATACTTTTAAATGTAAATCATTAGATTGTAGCACCAGCGGTGCAATGCACGACCAACTACTTCAACTCTGCCAAGATAGTCTCTATTCCAGAAACCTTATCGTCTATGTTCACTTTTACGACTGAACCTAGAGGTAAAAAAACATCTACTCGTGAACCGAATTTGATGAACCCGAATTGAGTTCCCTGTTTTACCTCATCTCCCTTATCTGCATAATGACAGATTCTTCGGGCTACTGCTCCGGCTATCTGTCTTACTAGGACTTCTCTTCCTTCTGAATCTTTAATAACAAGTGTTGTTCTCTCATTATCAGTGCTGGACTTCGGGTGCCAAGCTACTAGAAATTTCCCTGCATGATACTTGAAATATTGCACCGCACCACTAATAGGATTCCAGTTCACATGTACGTTTAATGGCGACATGAATATGGAAATCTGAATTCTTCGGTCTTGGAAATACTCGGTTTCTGTGGTTTCTTCTATCACCACCACTTTACCGTCTGCTGGACAGATTACTTGATTTTTTTGCGCAGCTAATTCTCTTTGAGGAACTCTAAAAAACTGAATAACCAACCCTAGCATGACTACTCCAGCTGCCGCTAAAATGTACGTCAACCACTGCGGAGCTCCTAGAAAATAACTCAATACGGCAGGAATAGAAAGCAGTAAAATGGCTACTAAAACTATAACTCTACCTTCTTTATGAAAAGTCATATAGACAATAATTTTACAAGAGCAAAAATAACAGGAATGCTGAACAGCACACCGTCAAATCGGTCTAACATACCACCGTGACCAGGCATAAAATTTCCAGAGTCTTTCACTCCTTTATTTCTCTTCATCTGAGACTCGAATAAATCGCCCAGTAGGCCTATTACAGCTACCATAACCGCCAGTAAAGCCCAGTGAATATGTGGAATAGTCATCTCGAATTTAGTGAGTACATAAGCACCTATCAGTGAACAAATAACTCCTCCAGCTAAGCCTTCCCATGTCTTTTTGGGAGAAACCTTGGGGAGTAATTTATGCCTGCCTAGAGATTTACCTACCACGTAAGCTCCAGTATCACTTAACCATAGAAGAATGAAAAAAGTGAGCGGAATTTTCCAGTCGTAGTAATCGTATAAGGTAGCCAAGTAGAAAAGTAAAACAAATGGAAGTGTCACATACACTTGTCCAAAAACCAAGTGAGACCAATCTGAAAGATGGTTTCTATTCTTAGGCAAAACCACGGCACTAAGGAAGATAAACGGTACAGCCAGAAGAACAAGAAGTAGAATAGAAGGTTCTGTTTCTACCCAAATGCTTCCTATAAAAACAAAGGGAGTAATAATTACTCCCCATACTTTTTTATACATAGAAACGTGCTCCTGAAGCACTAAATATTCCCAATTTCCCACGGTGCAAATCACTAAGAACAGCAGTATACAACTCCATTCTGCCCAAACCATGGCAGAAATCATTACGGCTAAAAAGGCTATTCCTGTGAGTGCTCGGGTCAGAGTATCTTTCATGACCACGAATCTAAGAGATGTTTGGCTTTTATGACATCATCTCTCTTTACAAATAAATCCACGGTGCCTATGTGAATATGCGCAGAATCTTTCTGATTCAGTGTAAGAGCAGCTATTCCCTCGTTTTCAAGCTGCTGCTTGAGCATCTCCACCTTCGGCTCGAAGGTATCTGAATATACCTTCACCCAATCCTTATCCATTTCCTTTTTCTGAGGCTGAATCTGTGCTATTATCCTCTTCCTTAGGTCTAGTCGTTTGGATAGGAGGAATCTCTTTGATAGACTCTGAAGAGCGAGCTCCTTCTGGTCGTTGTCCTATGATTTCCTCCAAGTCATCCTTGAATATCACCTCTTTCTCTAGTAATTTTTTAGCTAGGCTAGTGAGCTTTTCTTTATTGCTGCGCAATAAGTCAACTGCTCTTTGATAAGAAGTTTCTATCATCTTGCTCACCTCCTCATCTATAACTCTAGCTGTTTCGTCACTATAAGGCTTAGTGAATTGGTTTTGACCTGAAGAATCGTAGTAACTCAAGTTCCCGATTTTTTCGTTTAAACCATACACCGTTACCATAGCGTACGCTTGCTTGGTTACCTTCTCTAAATCACTAAGAGCTCCCGTGCTCACCTTCCCGAAAATCACTTCTTCTGCTGCTCTACCTCCAAGTGCCGCACACATTTCATCCAGCATTTGTTCAGTGGTAGTAATCTGTCTTTCTTCTGGCAGATACCAAGCAGCACCTAAACTTCTACCTCTAGGAACTATAGTCACCTTCACTAATGGAGACGCATACTTTAACAACCAACTGACTGTAGCGTGTCCAGCTTCATGAAATGCAATAGCTTCTTTCTCCTCTGGAGTTATGATTTTATTCTTCTTCTCTAGTCCTCCTATAACTCTATCCACAGCATCTAAGAAGTCTTGTCTAGTAACTAATTCTTTCTTCTTTCTAGCTGCTATTAGGGCTGCTTCATTACAGATGTTAGCTATGTCTGCTCCAGAAAATCCTGGTGTCTGACGTGCCAAGAAATCTACGTTGATATCACTAGAAACCTTGATAGGCTTTAGATGAACATCAAATATTTCTTTACGCTCATTAAGGTCAGGCATGTCCACATAAATTTGACGGTCGAACCTTCCCGCTCTCATTAATGCGCTATCTAGAACATCTGCTCTATTGGTAGCTGCTAAGATGATAACTCCAGAATTAGTTCCGAATCCATCCATTTCTGTGAGCAGTTGATTTAGCGTGTTCTCACGTTCATCATTACTTCCGAATCCAGCATTTTTACCTCTGGCTCTACCTATGGCATCTATCTCATCTATGAAAATGATAGCTGGTGCTTTCTCTTTAGCTTGCTTGAATAAATCTCTTACTCTACTAGCTCCTACTCCTACAAACATTTCTACGAAGTCTGAACCTGATAAAGAGAAGAATGGAACTTGAGCCTCACCTGCTACAGCTTTAGCCAATAAGGTTTTTCCTGTTCCGGGAGGGCCTACTAATAGAGCTCCTTTAGGAATCTTAGCTCCTAGCTCTGTGTATTTTTTCGGGTGTTTTAAGAACTCTACTATTTCCTGAACTTCTTCTTT
>CAZTVP010000249.1:0-4665 GCA_964616995.1 uncultured Comamonadaceae bacterium | reverse complement strand
GAGCTCAAAGGAATGTTTAATGGACAAGTAATTTCCCTAGAAGAAGCCCTTAAAATCATTAATGCTAAAGAACAGTCGTATAACGAATAGTTTTGGATTATCAAGGGGAATCAAGCATAGTATTGTTTGAATCTTCAAACTTTGGTCACTGAGCGCAGAAAAGCGGAATCGAACGTGCGAATTTCAAATTTCGAAGTCAAGATGTTGATGTTAAACAAGTTGAAATTTAACTTAACTGATGTTGCGATTCTCCCTAATCAGAAATCTTCTCAGCTATCATTTGAACAGCCTTCATTCCGTCAATGGCGGCAGACATAATGCCTCCAGCGTATCCAGCACCTTCTCCCACAGGATAAAGGTTGGAAGCCTGAGGATGCTGCATAAGTTCATTTCTAGGAATTCGAACAGGAGAGGAAGTTCGGCTTTCAGGAGCTACTAGAACGGCTTCATTGGTAAGATAACCCTTCATCTTTTTCCCAAAAGCTCTAAAACCTTTCTGAAGTCTAGAGGATATTTCTTTTGGGAGAACTAAATCTAATCTTACTGATTCTACACCAGGGATATAGGACGTTTTAGGTAAAGTCTCACTTAGTCTGCCTTCTAGGAAATCAACTAGTCTTTGTGCAGGTAATTTTTGCGTTTTTCCAGCGGCTTCCCAGCAGGTTTTTTCTACGTGTTCTTGAAATTTCACGCCTCTTAGTTCGCCAAATTCTGAAAAAGGTTCAAGGCATTTTTCTGGGACTTCCACTACTATTCCAGAGTTAGCGTATGGGTTATTACGTTTACTTGGACTCCATCCGTTACTTACTACTTCTCCTTCATCTGTAGCACAAGGAGCTATAATTCCTCCAGGACACATACAAAAAGAATATACGCCCAAGCCATCTGCTTGGTGAACTAAACTGTAAGATGCAGGAGGTAAATATTCAGGAGTGGACTCACCATGATATTGAATGGTGTTAATCAGTGGTTGAGGGTGTTCTATTCTCACACCTAAAGCAAAGGTTTTATTTTCTATTCTTAAGTTATTCTTTTTAAGTAATTTGAATATATCTCGTGCTGAATGCCCCGTGCAAATTATGATTTGATTTACAGATTCTTGAGTTGAATTAATTGAAGTAATAGTTTTAATGATTTTTCCGTGTAATTCTAGGTCAATTAACTTCTCTTCAAAGCGTATTTCGCCTCCGTGAGCAAGTATGGTTTCTCTAATTTCTTCTATGATTCCAGGAAGCTTATTAGTTCCTATGTGAGGGTGAGCATTCACCATAATATCTTCTTCCGCTCCGTGGTGAACTAGAAGACTAAGTACCTTTCTTACATCACCTCTTTTGGTAGAACGTGTATAAAGTTTTCCATCACTATAAGTTCCTGCTCCTCCTTCCCCGAAACAGTAATTCGACTCGGGATTAACCTTGTGTTCCTTATTTAGTTTAGCTAAATCTCTTCTGCGCTCACGCACAGGTTTTCCGCGTTCAAGGATAATAGGTTTAAGGTTGAGTTCAAGACATTGCAACGCGGCAAACATACCAGCTGGCCCAGCACCTATGATGTGTACCGATGGACGGTCATTTACTTGGTGAAAAATGGGAGTTTTAAGTAATGGAGTAAATTCTTCATCTCCTTGAAAAACATCCACGCTCACCTGGTACTTAACTGGTTTTCTTCTAGCGTCAATTGATTTTTTACGAATTCTAAAATGCTGAATATCATATTTTTGAATGCCCAGTTTAGTAGCTGCTAGACCTTTTAAAAAGTCTAGATTTTCTACTTTTTCGGGTAGAACTTGTATTTGAATATTAATCGGCATTTAGAAGTTCAAAAATACGTTAGGAATAGATGCTTGGCTGGGTATTGAATCATTACTTTTGGTCATCTAGTTAAGGAAAAAACCATGCGCTATAACAGACGAGGATTAGAAAAAGAAGACCTGCACAGAATTTATAAAGCTCTGCTAAAACCTAGGCTGGTAGAGGAGAAGATGCTGAGTCAACTAAGACAAGGAAAGATTTCTAAGTGGTTCTCAGGTATTGGTCAAGAGGCTATTTCTGTAGGGTTAACATTAGCCATGGATGAGGACGAGTATATTCTACCAATGCACAGAAATCTAGGTGTATTTACAACTAGAAATATTCCTCTTAAAAGATTGTTTAGTCAGTTTCAGGGCAAGGCCAATGGTTTTACCAAGGGAAGAGACCGTAGTTTCCATTTTGGAAGTAAGGAGCATCATATTGTAGGTATGATTTCTCACTTGGGACCTCAGCTTGGGATAGCAGACGGGATAGCACTTTCACACAAGTTAAGAAAGAATAGAAAAGCCACGTTAGTTATCACGGGTGATGGAGGAGCTTCAGAAGGAGATTTCCATGAAGCGGTAAACGTAGCTTCGGTTTGGCAGCTTCCTGTGATTATAGCTGTTGAGAATAATCAGTGGGGTTTATCTACGCCTAGTTCAGAGCAGTTCCGCTGCGAATCTTTTGCAGATAAGGCCGTAGGTTATGGAATTCCAGAAGAGAATACTTTTTCTATAGATGGAAATAACATTCTGGAGGTGATTAAAACAGTGAGAAAAGCAGCTAAAATTTGTAGAAGAGGAAATGGCCCAGTTCTGCTGGAGTTCAATACATTCAGAATCAGAGGTCACGAAGAAGCCAGTGGTACCAAATATTATCCAGAAGGATTGATAAAAAAATGGGAAAAGTATGACCCTGTAAACTCGTTTGAGGCGTATCTGCTACAGAACCGACTGATTTCTAAGGATGAAAACAATGCCTACAAGGAAGAAATAAAAGAAGAGATTAATGCTCATCTAAAAGAAGCCTTAAGTGAATCACCTGTAAACGTAGATTTAGACGAGGAGTTAGGAGATATATTCCGACCAGATAAGGTGGAACCTACTGAACCTAGCTACCATTCTACAGAAATGAGGTTTATAGACGCTATTTCTGACGGATTAAAAGAAGCCATGAGAAAACATCCTCACCTGGTACTGATGGGGCAGGATATAGCTGAATATGGAGGTGTGTTTAAGGTTACTGAGGGATTTGTAGAAGAATTTGGCAAGGAAAGAGTAAGAAATACTCCGCTTTGTGAGTCCGCTATAGTTGGTTCCGCTTTAGGACTTTCCATAAATGGAATGAAAGGAATGATGGAGATGCAGTTCGCAGATTTTGTCACCTGCGGATTCAATCAAATAGTGAATAACCTAGCCAAACTAAATTACAGATGGGGAGAAAAGGCAGATGTAGTCGTTAGGATGCCGACAGGTGCCGGAATGGCTGCAGGCCCTTTCCACAGCCAGTCTAACGAAGCTTGGTTCTTCCATGTGGCCGGTTTAAAAATAGCTTATCCCGCTTTTCCAGAAGATGCTAAAGGGATGTTATTAAGAGCTTTTGAAGATGAAAATCCAGTCATTTTCTTCGAGCATAAAGGACTGTATAGAAGTGTGAGTGGTGATGTTCCTGATGGATATTATTCGCTGCCTTTTGGGAAAGCACGCGTAGTTAGAGAAGGGGATGATCTAACCATAGTTACTTATGGTATGGGAGTCCACTGGGCGCTTGATTATGCGGAGAAAAATCCTGGTTCTAGTATAGAGGTTATCGACCTGAGAACATTGGCTCCATTGGATACAGATACCATTTACAACTCGGTAAAAAAGACAAGTAGAGCATTAGTGCTTCATGAAGATAATATGACGGGTGGAATAGGCGCTGAACTTTCTTCGCTCATCATGGAGAACTGCTTTGAGTTCCTAGATGCTCCAGTGACTAGATGCGCCAGCTTAGATACTCCAGTGCCGTTTGATGCAGATAAGGAAAAACAGTTTCTAGCTAGCAGTAGATTAGGAGATACTGTGGAGCAGCTCATGGCTTATTAGTAGCTTCTGCGGTGCAATACACAGCTTGTTTTCTATCCCAGAAATTGGATTTCTTTCTAGAATACAGTAATTTGGAGTCAGTTTAGTCAATAATCTCCACCTTACTACTATGATCGAAAAGATTCAACTCATAAGAAATGCTATCGATAACATCTTTAATGATGTACTAGAAAAAGCATATCAGTATTCCATCAATCATCCACAAAATTCAGATTATCTGAATAAGCTCATAAGAGACGTGAGACATGATAACGAGTATTACGTAAATGAGCTCCATAGCCTCAGCAGACAAGATGAGAATGAGAATTTAGAGCAAGATTTAAATATGCTGACTAAATCACTGAAGAAAAAAAGTTTAGTGTATTTGTCTGAACTTCAGAAGTTGCAGGAGTCTGCTTCTTAGTAGTCCTAAATCGTTCTTCATTTGGAATCATAGAGAAATGATTAAACTTTTCGTAAATGTTCTTTGTGTTATCTTTTTACTAAGCGCTTGTGATGAAGGTATAACCTTTACCGAGCCTCAGCCGATTAATTCTAAAACTGTTCAAGTGTTTCCGGATGAATTTTTAGGTGAATATGTTAGTCTTTCTGACAGTTCAAGGATGATAATCAAGCCTGGAATAATTAGAGGTGAATTTGGTTATAAGTCAATGATACACCCTAGTGAAATAGAGGGTGAAGCTCAAGTAGTTGGAGATACTATTTTTAGTTTAGATTCAGATGAAAAGGCCCTTGTGAGAAAGGTAGGAGATAGTCTATTAGTGTTTTTTGATTCGATTGAAACT
>CAZTVP010000248.1:0-4685 GCA_964616995.1 uncultured Comamonadaceae bacterium | reverse complement strand
ACCCTGAGAACACCAATAAAGCTCTGACTCTCATTCAGAGTGAAACGGCTAGTCAGTCGGCTGGAGTGGTGATTACTTCTCTCATGAAAGAAAAGCTGGATGGATTTAAAACTCTACACTTATGATGTTCTCAAAAGCCCTGAATAAGAACATACCGTACTTCACGCTTGTAGGAGTTTGTCTCAGCCTGTTTCTAGGAATATTTCTGGCTATTTCATGCTATATTTTATACAAGGATTTTTTTAGCCCGAGAAGTGCTGACACTGGACTTACATCTGAGAGTTATATCATACTGAACAAGCAAGTGAGTATGCTAAATATGCTTGGAGCAGGAGACCCGGTTTTCAGCTCCAAAGAGCTGGCAGAACTTAAGGAGCAATCTTTTATCTCAGAAGTAGCTCCATTTACCGCTGCCAAATTCAGAATCAAAGCTTATGCTCCCTTACATGAGAATAGGAGCTTCTACACTGATTTATTTCTAGAATCAGTTCCCACAGAATTTCTGGATGTAACTGAAGACTTTAATTGGACTGAAGGCGAAACTAGACTTCCTGTAATAGTTCCTAGAACTTATTTGAATTTGTACAACTTTGGATTCGCTCCCAGTCAGGGTTTACCTCAGATAAATGAGAGTTCTGCTTCTGCTTTGAACATAAAAATGGAGCTTGAAGGAGAAAAAAGCAAGCAAATTTTTTGGGCTAAAATCCATTCATTCACAGACAGAGTTAACTCCATTTTAGTTCCAAACGCATTCATGGAATGGGCTAATCAGAACATAGGAAATCAAGAAGAAACAGCTTCTTCTAGGGTAATTCTCAAGTGTAAAAGCACCTCTGACCCAGCCCTACAGAAATTCATGAAAGACCATAATTACAGCACGAATAGAGAGATGCTGGAGGCCAGTAAAGCTGCATCTGCCTTTAAAGTCATTATTGGTTTTGAGTTTTTCCAAGGGGCACTTATCCTACTCCTTTCACTGGCTTTAATTCTGATTAGTTCCATGCTGCTGATAGAAAAAAGCCGAAGCATCATTTACAAGCTCCGGCTCATCGGGTATTCCTCCAACTCCGTGCTGAGTCATTATATGAAATATTACGGTGCGGCCGTTCTGGTTTCTTTAACGCTAGCGCTCATTCTCATAGGGTTATTTCATGGTAAGTACTCTGGAATGCTCGCAGATGTTGGCTTTACCACCAACCATTCGCTTCTAGGAATTATACTTTTCGGTTTCCTTGTAGCTCTTTTTAGCGGTGCAATGGCTTTTCTAAGATTGCGCAGCAGGTTATCCCGAATCCTATGAATTTTTAAGTACTGAATAAGGCTTGAGCATAGTGGGCTTTTTGTGCAAAACAAAACCTATGAAATCCACTCAGAAGGCATGGGAGTATTTATATTTGCCGCCCAATTATTACCTGAATACAAATGACTTTTTTAATCAATAGCCAAGCGCTTCTTAAGCAGCTTAACCAGTTAAGTGGAGTATTGAACTCAAGTAATACCCTACCTATTTTAGATAATTTCCTATTTGAGATTAAAGGTGGAGAGCTCATCATATCAGCTTCAGATTTAGAAACTACCATGACCAGCACTATGCCAGTAGAATCTAAAGATGAAATTTTAGTGGCCATTCCTGCTAAGATGTTACTGGATTCATTAAAGTCATTTTCAGACCAGCCTCTTACGTTTACCATAGATGAAAAAACATTCTCTATAGAAATCTCTAGTGATTATGGTAAGTACAAGCTAGCAGGACTAAACGGAGAAGAATTTCCTAAAGCTCCTGAATTAGAAAGCACAGCTAAATTAGAAATGGATGGAGGCATTCTTTCTAGAGCTATCACTAAGGCTTTAATAGCAGCAGGTAATGATGATTTAAGACCTGTAATGAGCGGTGTCTTCTTCGAGCTGTATGAAGACAATGTGAAATTCGTAGCTACGGATGCGCACAGACTAGTTAGATACACTAGAACAGATGTAAATGGTGGCGGTTCAGGTTCTTTTATAGTTCCTAAAAAACCGCTTAACTTGCTTAAAAGCATGGGTTCAAGTGCTGATAGTCCTATCATGATAGAGTACAATGAGTCTAATGCTCATTTTACGTTTGATAACGTATCTCTCATGTGTCGTCTGATTGAAGGAAAATACCCTAACTATGAGGCGGTAATTCCTAAGGATAACCCGAATAAGCTTACTGTTGGTCGACAAGATTTATTGAACTCTATAAAGCGTGTATCTATATTCGCTAATAAGGCTACTAATCAGGTTAGAATGAAGCTAAGCGGCAGTGAACTACACATCTCTGCTGAAGACCTAGATTTCGCTAATCAAGCAGATGAAAGACTTACATGCTCGTACGATGGTGAAGACATGGAAATAGGTTTCAATTCTAGATTCATCATAGATATGCTAGGAAATATATCTTCAGATAACATCGTACTAGAAATGAGCGCACCTAACAGAGCTGGAATCATTCTACCAGAAGAACAAGAAGACTCTGGAGAAGATATGCTGATGCTGGTTATGCCGGTGATGTTGAATAACTAGTTCAGATGTAAGATATAAGATTTAAGATTTAAGACGTAAGACTTTAGATTTATGCTGTCTTATATCTAATTAATTTGAGCACGGCACATCTGGAATTCTTACAGGTTTAGTTTTGTACTAAAGTTGTTATTGAGATGTTCCTTTATCTTCTCTTATTTCTAATAGTCGTTTTTCTCACTGTTATTTCAGGAATTCTCCTAGTGTTTTGGGGTGTATCAGGAAAGCTATGGATAGGGAAATTGCTTTGGATTATGTGGATGAGTGTTATTATTATAGCTCTTACCTCAATGTTTATTAATTGGCTAAACTCTAAAACTGTTCTAGAACATGATGACTACCATGGTGATTACATCATAAAACGGGACTATTTTCAAGGTACACAGACTGACTGGCAGTACAATCATTTTAGATTTAAAATCACCGAAGAGGATTCAATTTTCTTTTACTATACAGACAGAGAAAAAATACTGAAAACCTACAAAGGAATAGTTAAAACCACTAATGAGTATAATTATTCCTCTGCTCGACTTATTATAGAAATGAATCAACCTTCACATCATATTTTATCCGATAATCCCACTACTTACAGAAGCGCATGGGACTTCTACCTCGTATTTGAGTCTCCTCACTTCTACAATGTATTTTTCGAAAAAGGAACTTGGAAAAGACTGGACTAACCATAAATCGTACTTCTAAAATCTAAATTCGTACCTCCTAAAACCCTCTATCCATTCCTCTGTGTCTGAACTGTCGGTAGATTTGGACTATGGGTGTTTTTCCTGTTGGCTTGGTCTTTCCAGAACGTGTAGTGGCTTGTAGTTTTTCTAGTTCTTCTTCTATTTCCCACCTTGATTTTGGGCGTTCAGGAAGCTGGTCTCTGAATAAAAATGCTAGTCCTGCTCCCGCTATTGCACCGCCAAGATGCCCCTCCCAGCTCACTCTTTCTTCTATAGGGAAAATACCCCAAATGATACTTCCATAAAGAAAAAGAACCACCATGCTCACTCTAAGCATGATGAGATGACGCATGTTCAGCATTCCAGCGGTAAAAACGAAAAAAGCTAGTCCGTACACAATGCCACTGGCTCCTACATGGTTACTTCCTGGAACACCTAATAAGAACACAAACAAGCCAGAGAAAAGAAATATAGCTACCCAGGTCTTTAATGCTATCTCTCTGTAGAAATAAAATAATAGTGTGTTTAAAACTGTAAACGAAGCCGTGTTGTTCCAGATATGTTCCCAGCTTCCATGAAGAAAAGGCATACTAAATATTCCCCACCAGTGAGACCATTCTCTAGGGTGATTTCCTCCTGACCTCCATGAGGGAACTCCTCCCCATTCTATTAAAATTTGAACGCCCCATATTAAAACCAGAAAAACTCCTGTGCTAAAGAGAGCATAAAAAATTCTATTTCTTTCTATTTCATTCAAGCTTATTCCTTCCCTCTATTAAAATTTTAAAAGGGTCTTTTTCGCAGTTAATATCTTCTAATTCATAGCCAGTCTTCACATCACTGATGACTAATTTTAACGGCCCGAATCCTTTATGAAAGTGAGCTATCTTAGCTCCATTCCCGAACTCATAATAATCTTCCCAAGTAGTTTCTAATCCTCCTATAGGTATAATCTGTGTCCACATTTTATAGCTAATGGGAGTTCCATCCTCTGACAGTTTCCATAAGTAACTGTCTCCAGGTGTACTTCCTCCGGATTCATAAGTTACCAATAGTCTCTTCTCTCCTTCGTAATCTACTACTTCTCTCTTTACACCATTATCAAAGGCTTTAAAAGGAGCTATTAGCCAAAACATATCATTATTAAAGTAATCCTTAGCCGTTTTTAAAAGCTTAGGCTCATCTGACTTTTGTACTCTGTGACTTTTATCAAAAGCCATTCCTTCTGGGTTTCCTGGTCTAAAAAAAACGGTGTAATCATCCCATTTTACACGGACCATATTTCTATGCTTGTCCCATAAGAAATGATGCATATCCATAAATGACCACTGAACGTACTGAATTTCATCCCAATACTGTTTTCCTAAAGCAGTTTCCATCTTTCGTGCTAACGCATCTGCTTCAGCTCCAGACACTCCATTTTCAGGCTTAGACTCTGACACTGCTATTACAGTTACTGCCATA
>CAZTVP010000247.1:0-4704 GCA_964616995.1 uncultured Comamonadaceae bacterium | reverse complement strand
CTTTGTTGGTGGAGATGGTTTAGGAAACTTTGCGTTAGATGGAAGAGAGATTATCTATTTAAGAGGTTATCCAGATCAGACCATCTCAGGAAATAATGGAGCACCTCTAGTAGCTAAATACACAGCTGAGCTCAGATACCCGCTTAGTTTGAATCCACAGGCTACTATTTATACACTAGCTTTTGCAGAAGCTGGTAACACCTGGGAAACCTTTAATGAGTTCAATCCTTTCCAAGTAAAAAGATCGGTAGGAGCAGGTCTTAGAGTGTTCCTTCCTATGTTCGGACTACTTGGATTAGATTACGGTTACAGGCTAGATGCACTGGACTTTCCGGGAGGTGACAACATAGAGAGAACTCAGCTTCATTTTAGCATTGGCATGAACATTGGAGAGCTGTAGTCAAATTCGTTAAATTCGCACACTGTTTAGCAATTTTAGATATGAAAAAAATAACTCTGATTTTTAGTTTTCTGATGATGATAGGTGCTGGCACCTTCGCCCAGAAATTCGCTTATGTAGATACAGAGTACATTTTAATGCACTTACAAGAGTATGCAGATGCCCAAGCTGAACTTAACTCGCTTAGTGCTCAGTGGCAGGAAGAGATAGAGCAGAAATATGCAGCTGTAGCTTTACTTACTGAAAGTTTTCAGGCAGAAAAGGCACTATTAACAGTAGATATGCAGAGAAGAAGAGAAGAGGATATAAAGAACGCTAAAGCTGAAGCCAGAGAATTGCAGAAAAAGAGATTCGGTGTGGATGGAGACTTGTTCCAAAAGAGAGAAGAGCTCATGAAGCCGGTTCAGGATATGATGTATGAAGCTATATTAGAAGTATCATCTCAGAATGGCTACATGCTCATACTAGATAAGAAGGCACAAGCAGGAAGCAATATTTTGTACGCTAATCCTAAGCATGATGTGAGTGATAAAGTGCTTAAAAAAATGGGAAAAACTCCAGGCGAAACTGTAGAAATGCCTGGAGGAGAAGAAAAAGACGGTAAAGGAGGAAAAGATGCTGGAAAAGGATCTAAAGCTAGCAGTAGCAAAGGTTCTTCAGGGCAGAAAGGAGGAAACTCCGTTTCTAGAACCCCTCGTTCTAAATAATTAATAACCTAAGAAAGAAATAATCATGAAATATTTAATTGTACTACTTGCCACACTTACGTTCGGTTTAACCAATGTAAATGCACAGAAATTTGGTCACATAAATTCACAACTTCTATTGGATACACTTCCAGAAACTGAAGTAGCTCAAGCGGAGTTAGAAGCTATAAACGCAGAGTTTGAGAAAGAACTTCAGCAACAGCAAGTAGATCTAGAAAAGCTTGTAGCTCAGATACAAGGTTTACAGGCAGACCCTGCTACTAGTGACTTTGTACTGCAGTCTAAAATGTCTAAATACGAATCTGACCAGCAGAGATTACAAGAGACTTACACAGTGGCACAGCAGCAGCTACAGCAGAAAGAACAAGAACTGTTAGCTCCTATAATAGAAAAAGCTCGAGAAGCAATAAAAGAGGTAGGCAAAGAAAACGGATTCACGTATATCTTTGACTTAAACAGTGGAGGCGTAATCTACGAAGGTGGAGAGGATGTTCTACCACTTGTGCTTGCCAAGCTTGGAATGTAAGCAGAGCGCTTAAAAAAAATTAATTGTTTAAAAAAAACCAGCTTCTTCAGGAGCTGGTTTTTTTATGCTTCAAAATTTGAAATTTTTGTTTCTTGGTTTGAAATCTTTCTATTACTCAGAAAGCACATTTAAAATACTGTAAAGCACAACCGCAGCTAGTTTGGCGGTTTGGTTGTCATCATCATATCTAGGAGAAACCTCTGCTATGTCTAAACTCTTTACCTTTCCAGTTCTGAGTATAGCTTTTACGAAGTAAAGCAGTAAATCTGGACTAATACCGAAAGGCTGTGGAGAACTGACTCCAGGTGCATGTGCAGCATTAATCACATCAAAATCTAACGTTAAGTAGGCCGAGCTATGGTTGGACATTCTGGTCAAAACTTGATTAAGAACGTGTCCCTTAGAAGATTCGGTAATGTCTTTAGCGTCATAATAGCTCACTCCCAGTTTTTTGGCTCTTTGGTACAAGCTTCTGGTGTTTCCGTAGGTTTGAGTTCCTATGCAGATGTAATCGAAGGGTTTTCCTTCTTTTAAATGTTCTTCTGCTATCTGGTTAAATGAAGTTCCAGAAGTACCTCCATCGTTTGTCGGCCTTAGGTCTAAGTGAGCATCTAGGTTAATGATGATTGGAGGTGTCTCAGATTTCTTGGCTTCATGTTTTGCAACGCCTAAATAATGACCGTAAACTATTTCATGACCACCTCCCAATACTAGTGGAGTAATATCATGGTCTAGCAGAAAAGAAACTACGAGGGAAAGTTCTCTCTGAGCTCCTTCCATATCCTGGTCTAAACAGTGAATGTCTCCTACATCCAAGAGAATGCTGGATTCATTAAAGTTAGCAGGTAATTTGGCCAGTTCAGAGCGGATTTTCTTTGGACCATCGGCAGCGCCCACTCTTCCTTTATTTCTTCTCACTCCTTCATCACAGCAGAATCCTACTATGGCAAAGAGTTTTTTATCAGCTTGCTTACTATAAGCAGGAACGTCTTCTAATGAAATCAGCTTAACAGCTTGATGAAAACGAGCAGCATCAGGATCAGTAGGATGATCGATTCTCCCTGTCCATACCTGATTAGGTGTATGTTTATGAAACTGTAGTTCCATAGGTTAAAGAGGAATATTTCCGTGTTTCTTTCTAGGAAGATTCACCACCTTGTTTTCTAGCATTTTAAAAGCCTTTATGAGCTTCTCTCGAGTAGTGCTAGGCATGATTACTTCATCTACATATCCTCTGGCCGCGGCATTGTATGGGTTAGCAAAGAGTTCTGCGTATTCCTGCTCTTTCTCTTTCCATTTAGCCTCAGGATCAGAGGCTTCTTTGATTTCTTTTTTGAATATAATTTCTGCAGCACCTTTGGCTCCCATAACGGCTATCTCAGCACTTGGCCATGCGTAGTTCATGTCAGCTCCTATGTGCTTAGAGTTCATTACATCATAAGCTCCACCGTAGGCCTTTCTGGTAATTACAGTTACTCTAGGTACAGTAGCTTCAGAGAAAGCATACAGAAGTTTAGCTCCATTGCTAATGATTCCGTTCCACTCTTGGTCAGTTCCGGGCAAGAATCCAGGAACATCTTCGAGAACTAAAAGAGGAATATTAAATGCATCACAGAATCTGACAAATCGAGCTCCTTTGTTAGAGCTATTGATATCCAAAACACCAGCAAGATATGCCGGCTGATTAGCTACTACTCCTACACTTCTGCCGCCTATTCTGGCTAATCCTACTACTATGTTTTCTGCATAGTCCTTATGAACTTCCATAAATGAATCTTCATCTATGAGTTCATGAATTACTTCTTTTATATCATAAGGTTGGTTCGGGTTTTCAGGAATAATCGCATCCAGTTTTTCTCTTACCTCATCTTTAGCGGAATAGCTGATTAGCGGTGGGTTTTCTTCACAGTTTTGAGGTACGTAGCTTAGAATCTGCTTTATGGCGTTTAGCGTTTCTATTTCGTTTTCATGAGTGAAATGAGTTACTCCACTCTTAACGCTATGCGCAGATGCTCCGCCTAAGTCTTCGGCACTTACTTCTTCATGAGTTACTGTCTTTACTACATTAGGCCCTGTAACGAACATGTAAGAAGTACCTTCTACCATAAAGATAAAATCTGTGAGGGCTGGAGAATATACCGCTCCACCTGCACATGGTCCCATAATGGCACTAATCTGCGGAACTACTCCGCTGGCTTGTACGTTCTTGTAAAAAATATCTGCATAACCTCCTAAAGAAACTACACCTTCTTGGATACGGGCACCACCACTATCATTCAGTCCTATGAGCGGAGCTCCATTTTTCATGGCTAAGTCCATGACCTTACATATTTTTTCGGCATGGGCTTCAGCCAGTGAGCCACCTAAAACTGTAAAATCCTGAGAAAACACATAAACAAGTCTTCCATTCACTGTTCCATAGCCTGTTACTACTCCATCACCTAGGAATTTCTTCTTATCTAACCCGAAGTTTGTACTTCTATGCGTAACGAGTGCTCCTAATTCTTGGAATGAGCCAGCATCTAATAGATAATCTACTCTTTCACGAGCTGTTAGTTTTCCTTTAGCGTGCTGGGCTTCTTGTCTTTTTTGACCGCCTCCGAGCTTAGACGCTGCTATTTTTTCTTGAAGAACTTTATACTTATCCATGCGTGCAGATTTGGAGGCAAATATAACGGGGATTCAAGTGGGAAGCTTCTAATTTGACTCTCATTTAGTAGAGCTACTTAGCTTTTAATTAGATGAAAAGAATTCTTTATTTGTAAGTTAAAAAGTTCTTTCTGGGTTGCAATATTCACTCAAACCTCCACCTACATTTGTTTTATGGTAAAAGCCTGGCTAAGAAGATTTAAACCAGCATACGCGTTTTATAATTACTTTCAGAAAGGGAAGTTATACCACCTTTCTGAAAAGTATAAGAAGCTGGGTTTAAATAAGAAGTACTATTCTTCAGTAAAAGCTGAAGACTTCAAGCACTTGCCTGAAAACTTGAACTGGTTAGATACTGGAAACTCTGCTGATTTACTTCCTGGAGATAAGATATTTGAGCTATTTAGTGAGGAACATAAGGC
>CAZTVP010000246.1:0-4707 GCA_964616995.1 uncultured Comamonadaceae bacterium | reverse complement strand
GAACATCAAGCTGAAAGAAGAAGCTATAAAAGAGCTAGGTAAATACGAAGTAAACGTAAAGCTTCATAAAGAAGTGAACGTAACAGTACCTTTCGAGGTAGTAGCAGAGTAAGTACCAAGCATCTTAAAAATATTAAAACCCTTCAGATTTTCTGGAGGGTTTTTTTGTGGGTTTATTAATTATTTGAAATCCGGAATCGTAAAAATCTCAAATCTTTTCAATAGTCGAGACTCTAGTGCAGACCATCAAATTTCAGATTTCAACACCCAAAACATAACCCCTCCACAAACCAACACGCTCACAAGTACATTTACCAGTGCCACTGTCCAAAGCCCTTGCTGAATCAGCTTGATGTTTTCTAAACTGAACGTAGAAAAAGTACTGAATCCTCCACAGAATCCTGTGGCTAGCATCGGATAAAGAGGGCCTTCTAGCTTGTTTTGAATTCCTAGTTTAACGATAAACGCCAGTGTTAGACAGGCCAATAGATTACTTACGAAAGTGGCCAGCGGAAAGTGAGGAGAAGAATCATCTAACTGCAGACTGATGAAATAGCGCAGCACACTGCCTATTCCTCCACCTATAAAAACCGCTAGAATATTCATATCGTCTTTTGAATGGGAAAGTACTTATTAGCTATGAAGCTTACAAATGTACCTGTAAGAACACCTAAGATTATTCCACCTGCTATGTCGCCAGGATAGTGAACCCCCAGATATATCCTGCTAAAACAGATAAGCAGCGCCCAAAAGAAAACTGCCAGTGACCAGTTCTTATTCAAGTTCAGAAAACGCGCTACGAACACAGCTATTCCAGTGAAGTTAGAAGCATGACCACTGATGAACCCGTACTTTCCTCCTTTGTAAAACTCTTCCTGCCAAGGTGGAACTACCAAGTGAATCATCTCTTCTAAACTTGAGTTTCTGCTGGGTCTTAGTCGCTGAAAAACTTCTTTAAATAATTCTCTGTGTATGTTATCTGCCAATAGAACTACTAGACCGATTCCTACTAGAATAAACAGAATGCCCTTTTTATTATACCTGCGGTAAGCTGCTACTAAAAATGCTACGTACACAGGAATCCAGAAAGGAGGAAAACTAATCAACCACATGATTGGGTCTAAAGCCGGATGATGCCAGCTGTTCATCTCCAGAAAAAGTGCTGTATCTAACTCGTTTAAGGTTTCTAGTAAAGCCAAGGGTAAAAGAAAATCAGGTAATCATTTGTACTTCAGCCTTAAGCATGTCTATGGCTAAGTCTAAGTGAGTGTTTTTGGTTTCGTGTTCTAGCTCTAGCATGGCTTTAGCCAAATCCATTCCAGTAGCTCCTGGAGCAACTTTAGAACCAGCTATTTTTACAAGCTCTAAGGTTTCCTCTTTAGCAGCCTTTACATGTCTCCAAGTCTTTTCAGAAATGTACATCTGCATGCTGAGGTTGTGCTCAAACTCTTCTCTAATGGCTTTTAAGCATTCTAGCTGAAGCTGCCCAGAGTTCAGTCCGGGAGAGTTCAATCTCATGATAAGACTGTTCGGTTTAACTCTTTCCATAAAGATGATAAGTCGCTCATAGGCTTTAAGCTTCAGAGGTAGAACTATTTTAGTCTTTTCGTCACTGGATGATTTTTCCTGAGGTCGGTTTTTAAGGTGCTTTTCAAAGAACATGAATGCCGTAAAAAACACAAGTAAAGCAGGAAGGAAGATTTTAAGTATTTCTATAAATGAGTCCATGATAGGAGCATTGTGGTTTCAAATGTATCATTATAAACGCATTCTAATAGTGCTTTCATTTATATTTATGAGAAATTTTTTCCAAATGAAACTGAAGTACATCATCTTGCTCTTGCTGACCATTGCACCGCTGATTATATACAGTCAAGAGTACAGTTTTATAAGAGATTTAGACATTCCTGTTTCTGAGGGAGATACGGAGTTAAAAAACCCTTGGGCTGGAGGACTGAATTATGTGCAGTATAATAAAATGAATCTTAACGGTGATGAGCTGGAAGACTTAGTGCTGTTTGACAGGTGTACATTCAAGATATTGACTTTTATAAATGATGGAAGTGAAGGCGTAGTTTCTTACGCTTATGCTCCTGAGTTTGAAGCTAATTTTCCAGAGTTAAGGCAGTGGATGCTCCTCCGAGATTATAACTGTGATGGCAAGAAAGACGTCTTTACTGGAGGTCAAGGCGGTATGAAGTTATATGAACAGGTGGAAGAAGGTGGTAGTTTTTCATTTGAGTCTGTTTATGAATTTCTTATGCCTGCTACCTATGATTTCCTGGGTTCTGAGCCTTTCGAGGCGCCTGTGTATAACATAAGTGTTGACCTTCCGCACATTGGAGATATGGATGGAGATGGAGACTTAGATATCATGAATTTTTCAGATGGGAGCTTGAATGTTTTCTACTACGTAAATCGTGCAGATGAGCTAGATAGGTGCGATACTATGGTTATGGAATTGGCCAATAGATGCTACGGTTCCATTGCGGAAAGTTCTGAGAATAACACCATTTTTTTGGAGCACGAGTGTGATTTTAACGTGGAGAATATCAAGCAGAGTTTAGAAAACGCTAAATATTTTGATGAACTCGCTGCGCAAAAAGATGGACTGCATACAGGAGGAACCATGCTTAGTTTAGAGACCAATGGTGATGGATACCCTGAACTTGTAATAGGTGATATTACAGGAGATAGTTTGATAATGACTATAAATAGTTCAAGCATATTAGGTCCAGATAGTATGGTAGCTCAGGTCAGTAACTTTCCAGCCAGTTTTTCAGATGCAGAGAAGATAGAATACTTTGAATTTCCAGCTGTGTTCAATGAGGATGTGAATAATGATGGAATAAAAGACCTTATGTCTAGTCCATTCAGCAGATTTAGTTCCGTGGATGATTCTAGCTCATGGCTTTATCTCAATGTAGGTACTGATGATTTTCCTGATTTCAGGTTAGAGAAAAAAGACTGGCTTCAAGATGAAATGCTAGAACACGGAACCAATGCCATGCCCGTAATTTTTGATTATAATGCAGACGGCCTTGGAGACCTCATTCTAGGACAGAAGGAGCGAATAATCGGTGCCGGGCAAAGTGAATCTAAGCTTAGACTCTATGAGAATGAAGGAACATTGGAAGAGCCAGATTTCATGCTTAGAGATGACGATTGGCTTGGGTTGAGTGCCCTGAGTTTGAAGAATATTTATCCAGCCTTTGGAGATTTAGATGGAGATGGAGACCAGGATATGATTATAGGAGAAAGTTTAGGTACGGTTCATTATTTTGAGAACTCTGCTGGAGCAGGTAACGCGGTGCAATTAGGCATAGGAGAGCTCTCCGTAGAAGACGTAAATGGAGAAGACATAGACCCAGGACAAGATGTAATTCCTCAGCTTATAGACTTAGATGAAGATGGGCTGCTAGACCTTATTCTAGGAGAACAATGGGGAAATCTTAACTTCTATAAAAACGTAGGAACTTCAGAGAATTTTGAGTTCGAATTGGTAGATGAGGAGTTAGGTTCGGTTTGGGTAGATAACGTACTGGGAATTCAAGGAAACTGTGTGCAGCATTTCTATAAAAATGAAAATCAAGAATGGGAACTACTAACAGGAAATGAAGTAGGAACGATTCACCGCTGGACAAATATCAGCGGCAACTTAGAAGGCGATTGGTTAAGAGCAGATTCTGCTTTGGCAAGTATAAATGATGGTCAGTTTTCAGCTCCGTTTATCTACAACATTAATAATGATTCCTACCCCGATTTATTTGTGGGGAACATTAGAGGTGGAGTTACTTTTTACAAAGGTCAGTTCGTAGATAACATAGCCGAAGTAGCATTCAGCCGTCAAGTAAAACTTTATCCTAACCCAAGCACAGGACTGTTCACCCTAGACTGGTCTGAAGTAACGCTGCCAAGTGAGCTTGTTGTATTAAATATCCTAGGAGAAGAAGTATTCAGAACCAGTGAACTAACATCTAAAATGGAAGTAGATTTATCTGGGTTTCAATCTGGAATTTATCTACTCTTAGCCAGAACTGAGTCAGGAATGCTGGAAGTTGGGAAGGTGGTGAAGAAGTGACCTTATTTTGAATCCTAGTCTTACTCCACAATCCGATAAGTCAAAATCTTATTAGGAACTGGATTATCATCTTCGTAATCCTCTCTCAGCACAAGAATACTATCCTGTAAATCCATAATTCGGTAATACTCTTGAACGCTTCCGCTGCCGTTTCCACTGAACTTATAACTCATGCGCAGTAGCGTGTAGTCATCTCTAAGCGACCACCTTTTAGGTTCTTTGTCTAATTGATTAGCACATTCTTCTCCAAATTTATGCGTGAAATCTGGTGACTCTTGAAAAATGAGTACATCGTCTAAATCACATTCTTGGGTGATATCTTCTTCATTTTCTTCCACAGAAGTGAGCGTCCATTCTTTTTCTATGAGAAGGTCTAAGTCTGGAAAGTCATTGGTCTTAATACAAGACTGAAAAATCATCACTGTCACTGCTAGGAGCAGTGATGTCGAAGTTAGGCGCTGAGAGGAAGAGAAACGCTTCATTTTGAATTAGTTGTTTGTTCACGTTAAAAATAAACATAACTCTTCAACTCAGCCAAAGCCGTTAACTTTAATTAGAATCCTTTCACAATTCTATGATAGTTATTGAAATGGATGTTTGTTTTTCCTGCCTGCCGGCAGGCAAGG
>CAZTVP010000245.1:0-4760 GCA_964616995.1 uncultured Comamonadaceae bacterium | reverse complement strand
AATCCTTCCATACTTTATGGCATCGGTATTCGATTCACACCTGATGGTATTCTCTACAACATAAATTCTAGCCCAGCCCTTAAAGTAGAATACTCATACAAGGGCAAGAATAAGAGGTTTATGGTGGGAGTGGAAAAAAGGGAGAAGTTGAAGGAGATGATCTACGCAACCTTCCAATCTCATTCTGCATCAAGTTAGTATGAGATATTTTATAATATGCTTTACTCTCTTTCTTTTTAATTGCGATAAAGAATACGCTAATGACGGGTGTTACAATGCTCAATTAGAAGCTGATTTTAGAAATATAGGTTGCTTCCACGATTGTCCTGGAGTATGCGGATGTAATGGAAAGACTTATTGTAATGAATGTATAGCTTCTCGGAACGGAATTACAGAGTTTACGGAAGGGCCGTGTGATTAAAACATCCCCAACTGTCCATCCAGTCTTGGTCGTTTAAACAAAGAATAATCAAGAGGCTCTAGCTCTTTTGTATGGATGTATTTCCTAGTGGCAATAGAAACCATGTCTTTTATCTGCTGCGCAATATTTCCTGATCCTCTCATACGGTGTTTCCAAGAGGAATCATTCAAGTTTCCGCCATGCGTTTCTTTGATGTGATTCAATACTTTTTCAGCTCTCTCTGGATAAGCACGCTTCACCCATTCAGTGAAAATATCTCCGTTTTGACCGTTCAATCTGACTAGGATATATGACATTCTGTATGCTCCTCTCGCTCCTATTTCTTTAGCCAAATTCATAATCTCATGGCTGTTCAATCCTGGAATTATCGGTGCAATATTTACATTCACTTCTATACCATTTTCAGTAAGAATTCTAAGCGTTTCTAAACGCTTTTTAACACTTGCAGTCCTTGGTTCCAGTACTCTTCTTAGTTTTTCATCTAGTGTAGTTATGGAAATAGTGACTCGTAAAAGGTTCTTTTCATTGAGTTCTTTGAGCAAATCTAAGTCACGTAGAATCAGAGCGTTTTTAGTAATCACTCCTACAGGATGATTGCATTCGTTCATGATTTCAAGCAACTTTCGAGTAATACCAAACTTACGCTCACACGGTTGGTAACAATCTGTATTTCCACTTAGCGATATCATCTCAGGTTCCCAAGACTTTTTAGCCAATGTTTTACGTAGCAATTCTGGCGCTGACTCTTTCACCAAAATCACTTTTTCAAAATCTTCTCCAGCAGAATAACCCCAATACTCGTGAGAATTTCTAGCGTAGCAATACACACATCCATGCTCGCATCCTTGATAAGGATTTATGCTCCATTTAAATGGCACATCTGGACTGTTGTTTTTAGACAGAATGGTTTTAGGATGAACCGTTATGAGCTTAGTTTTCTTCGATTCTATTTCTTCTCCTTCTAACTGAGCATATTCCAAATATTCATCTTCCCACACATAGCTGTTTTTCTCAAAACGATTGGTAGGCTTGGTTTGGGCACCGCGGCCAGCATTCAATTTTGTTTTTTCTTGAAACATTTTTTCCTTTTATTGAAGAGTGATAATTGATAAGTGAAAATTGAAAAAGTGGCTATGCCTGAATAGTATTGACCACTTTTGCATTCTTCAATCTGCATTTATCAATTATCAATTCTTTGAGCTTCGCTCAAAAACTGTCTCTGTTTCCTATTTTTCTTATTAAATATCTGCATCTGCGTGGCAGTGCGTGCATCATCAAATCTGGGATCAGGAACTATGGGGAGTTTATCCATAAATTCTGCTTCTATTTGATAACAGCCAAACTCCTGAGTTACTTTCCCATATACCAGATAAATTCCTTTTCCTCTAAACGGATACTTGGCCGCCACTGGCGGAAAGTGAACTGTGTCTAGCCAGTCGCCCAGCTCATCCACAAACGTGCCGAAGTACATGGCTTTTCCATTGGCTGTTTTAGTGGTTTTAATGGTCACCACATAACCTACCACAGTTACTTTTTTACCTTCTGCGTGCACCAAATCTTTACTCAACACGTGTCCTTGAACACCGTGTTTGAGCAACTTAAACGGATGACACAGCGGAAAGCCCAAGAGTTCTAAATGGTCAAAAGCATCTTCTAAATGTGCGGTGTAGAGCTCTGGGATTTTGTACTCTTTGTGTTCTGTTTCTAGAGCTAATTTCAGCGGAGCTGTTTTCTTAGGTTTTTTATGAACGCTCAAGTGGGCTTGCCAGAGCAGTTCCTTCTTTGCAACGCCTAAAAACCGAAATGCTCCTACTCTTATCAGCAGACTTACTTGTTCTAAACTCAGTCTGGTGCGCTCACTAAAATCCACTAGTGAGGTAAACTCACCGTCTTCATTTCTGGCTTTAAGAATGGAAACTATGGCTTCATGATTCAGTGATTTAATCAGTCCAAAACCTAAGAAAATACTCTTATCGAAAATTAATGTTTCCGCACTAGAGCGGTTTACACAAGGCGGCTGCACATCGGCCCCGTGCATTCTAGCTTCGTGAACATAAAACTCTGTAGAGTAAAAACCACCCGAATTATTAATGGTGGCCACCATGTATTCCAGCGGATAATAGGCTTTCAGAAATAAACTCTGATAGCTCTCCACCGCATAACTGGCCGAGTGACCTTTGGCAAAGGCATAGCCCGCAAAACTCTCTACTTGGCGCCACACCTCAGCAACCATTTCTGCAGGATGCCCCTTGGCGTGTGCCTTACTGAAAAAAGCATCTTTGGCTTTATTGAATTCTTCCCTAGACCTGAATTTTCCGCTCATTCCTCTCCGCAACACATCGGCTTCTCCCAAGTCTAATCCAGCGAAGTAATGCGCCACTTTGATTACATCTTCTTGGTACACCATTACGCCATACGTGTCTGGCATGATGTCTAGTAAAACCGGATGCGCGTCTTTCCGTTTCTCAGGAAATCGAAATCGCTGAATGTATTCTCGCATCATTCCGCTTCTAGCCACACCAGGGCGAATCACTGAACTGGCGGCCACTAATCCCAGGTAATCATCTACCTGTAGTTTGCGTAGCAACATGCGCATGGCTGGCGATTCCACATAAAAACAAGCGATGGCTTCTGCATTTCTTAAAATGTGTTTTACGCCTTCGTCTTCTTTAAATCGCTGAATGTCGTGAATGTCAATAGGCGCTTCTAACGGACGGTTATACCGAATTACCTCTAGCGTGTCTTTGATTTTTCCCAATCCGCGCTGACTCAGAATGTCAAACTTATGCAGCCCCACATCTTCTGCTATTACCATATCTATTTGTGTGGTGGCATAACCTTTAGGCGGCAGAAAAGTGCCACAGAAAGCATGAATGGGTTCTTCTGTAATCAAGATTCCGCAGGCGTGAACACTCAGATGATTTGGAAATCCTTGGATAAGCGTGCTGTATCTCAACACCAACTGTGAAATATGGTCTAGCTTGCCGGCATTGAATTTTCCAGAACTCAGTAAATCAATCTCGTGTTTGGGTAGTCCAAAAACCTTTCCCAGCTCTCGAACTACGGCTCTGTATTGAAAGGTGTTGTACACGGCAAGCAATGCTACGTTTTGCCACCGCTCAAAAATGTAGCGTGTTACATCTTCACGATCTGTCCATGAAAAATCTATGTCAAAATCTGGTGGATTCTGCCGATATAAATTAATAAACCGTTCAAAATACAAGTCCAGGTCAATAGGGTCTACATCTGTAATTCTGAGCAAATACGCTACTACGCTATTGGCTCCGCTGCCTCTTCCCACATAGAAATATCCTTTAGAACGCGCATAACTGGTAATGTCCCAGTTCATCAAGAAGTAACTCAAGAACTTCTTCTCTTTAATAATATGCAGTTCCTTTTCTATTCTGGCCAACACTTCTTCAGAAGGGTTCGGGTAGCGGTATTTCAGCCCTTCATTACAAAGTTTTTTAATCAGTTTAAAGTCATTTTCATCTGAATCGGTGTAAACCTTTAGGTTCTTATGCGGTTTATCCGTTCCGAATTCAAAGTGAATTTCGCACTGGTCTAACAGTCGCTCTGTGTTTTCTATTATCCAAGGAAAATCGCGATAGATTTCTTGAATTTCCTCTACAGTTTTCAGCTTATCATCAGTATGCCCTTCTTCTGATTTAGGCAGTTTACTAAGCAGACAGTTGTTATCTATAGCGCGTAGCAATCGATGGGCGTTAAAATCTCGTTTGGTTTTGAAGGTAGTGGTTTGGAGGATTACAAGTTTGGAGTTTATAGTTGATGGTTGATAGTTTGGGGGTTGAGAACCACTAATAGGTGACTGAGCCCAACTGGAAGGAGGAAAAGTCGAAGTTACCGGTTCGGAGTTCTCAGTTCTCGGTTTTTTGTTATCAGCTTGTGCGCTTAGCTCTGTGTGACTGCCCCACTTATCAACTTGTTGACTTATCGACTCATTCCCATCTTGCACAATACGCGCTGACTGAGTGTCTCGGTTTAGCCGAGATGTATCGACCGCGTGTCGCATAGCTTTAGCGGTGAGACAAGTCAAGGGATTCTTACATCTTATATCTTTCGTCTTAAATCTAATCAAAGCTAAATCCCTCGGAGTTACTCCTAAAAACTCATTGCTACGCAAATCATGAATCCAATCTTTGTCTTTTACCGCGCTGTATGGATAAACTACAAAGGCGTTTTCAAACTCAGGAGCGCGTTCTTCAAACGGTAACTGCTCATGCAAATGCTCTGAAAGGTGATGGTTCAGCTCTTGAAAACCGAGATTGTTTTGGGCTATTCCTATATAGCATCGCAACGCACTATTCCTAAAATCCAC